>JBHLNL010000114.1:0-11896 GCA_048941605.1 Promethearchaeota archaeon
TGGAGTAAAACGTCTATACGTTTCTTTTTAGTCAAGGAAAAATCCTCTCTTTCTGCAAATTATAAATAATGAAATGATGCTAATCTAAAAAATTTTTCCATTTTTTCATCATTTTTCTCAGAATTTATGAGTGTTCTCTTAAATTATGATGGATGAAAGCATCTAAAAACCCAATATCCACTTCTTTTACATATTATCTCTATATTTTCATGAGGAAAAGTATCTTTAAAATATTCGTAAACATAAGGAGCGCCCATCTTTTTCCTAATTACGAATTGGAAAGAGCCCCATTCTTTTAAATAACCTTGAGTCTCATTTAACAATTTCAGAAAACCTTTCCTTCCTTGACGTAAGGGTGGATTCATATATATTCCATCAAATTTCACATTTTTATTTTTAATTGGTTCAAAATAATTGCCAAAGAAAGCTATAACACTTTTTGTTTGCTCTGGAAGATTTAATCTAATATTTTCTTTAGTACACCATATAGCTCGTTTATTAATATCGATAAGATAAATAGTACTTTGAGGTGATTCATATCCTAAAACAATACCTATTGGCCCATAACCACATCCTAAATCAAGGAGAATAGAGGGTTTTTCGGGGATATACATATGTTCAATAAAAACTTTGGTACCTAAATCCACTTTGTTGAATGAAAACACCCCTGTGATTGTTTTAAATATATAAAGGTGTCTCCGTAGACTTTCTGAGATAGTATGAATTTTAACATTTACATCAGGAAATTTACTATAATAATGGTTTCTATATTCTTCCATAATATGAAATTAATGTAATTTATATTGTCTGTTTTTTTTCATTCCACCGTGGATAAATGCTTCTCTCCATAAAGATTTTATTAGTTTTTGCCATAATTCCAGATTTTGCTTTATAAATTTGGAGAGCATCCTTCAGAGCAGTTCCAAATCCAATCAGTTCTTTTTTTAAAGTCATAAACGCGACTAACATACCTTTATTTATCCTAGCATCGATATAACAAATGCCAGCAGAAGCTAAGTCCGCACCATGGCATAAAGCATCAACGGCAGTGTCTCTAACATAAATCTTTGGTAAGTGAGATACCATTTTTTCCATTGGAAAAATAATTTTCTTCAAATAATAGTCATTTGCATCTTCTTGATATATTGTGAAAGCATCTTTTAAATTTTGTAGTGTTGTTAAATTACCAGTTTCTTTAAAATCACCAACTCGAGTCCTTCTAAGTTCAAGCATATGAGCTCCAGAACAGAGAGCTTCCCCCAAATCAAAACAAAATTTTCTTACATACGTTCCTGCTTCACATCCAATTCGAAATAAAATGTGATTATTGTTAACTTCAATAACTTTGCTATAATATATTTCTCTTATCCTAAGTTTTCTTACAACTGATGATTTTAGTGGAGGTCTCTGATATATCTTTCCCGTAAATAATTCAAATATTTTATTTATCTTTTTAACCTCTTCTGGGGTATGTAAATACATCACACCTATATACTCTTTACCAGCATTTAATAATGCTGATAAGGCTCGTGTAGCCTTTCCTAGAGCACATGGTAAAACACCAGTAACTTTGGGATCAAGAGTTCCCCCATGTCCCGCATTTGAAATATTCAAGACTTTACGAACCCATGAGATTACTTCATGACTGGTTGGACCGCTTGGTTTATCAAGGTTTATTACACCATATTGTAGAAGTGCTTCAATATTTCTCTTTCCAGGTTCACATCCATAGATTGGATTAGAAACATCTTGTGATTTGACTATTAACTGCTCAGACTCATCAGAAGGTAATTTAAATTCTAAATTTTCCATACTTAATAAATGTAAAAGGAATTATTAATTTATTATAAACTTGAAGATCTCATAAATTTTTCTCAAAAGAGCAGTCTACAATTAATTAATATATTAATGCTACAAATATAAAAAGTGGCGGGCTATAGGGGAATTGAACCCCCGACCTTTCTTTTTAAGGGAGAGCTCCCCTTAAATGTCAGGTTAAAAGCCTGCTGCGCTACCTGCCTGCGCCAATAGCCCTTAAAGGTTTTTAATTATATTTCAGTATGAATTGTATAAGAATAAATCTATTATAATATAAAAATTTTATTGAAATCAGTTTCTTTCCTTCAATTCTTAAACTATTTATTAATAACTATGACAATTTAAACCTTTTTAGTGAAATGTTCAAAACCATAATTCTTTATTTCTTTTTTCTTCCCTTCTTGAATAATAAAGATAGATTCCTCAGATATTACTCTTCCAATTTTAAAAATCTGCCCACCCTTAGACTTAATTTCTTTTTCTACTATATTAAAATTTTTAGGATTTATAGTAAAAAGATGAATAAATTCTTCCCCTCCATTTAGAACTAATTCTTCTAAAGAAAGATTAAACTCTTTAGAGTATTTGATAGCTTCCATATCAATTAAATCTTCATTAAATTCAACTTCGAATCCTACATTAGGATTTGAAAGCATCAAGTCTAGTAAGCATTTATATAATCCATCAGATGAATCTATACTTGCTGTTGCTAACTTATTTTCAGATAATATAAATGCTTCATTTTCAGATATTGACGGTTCTAAAACACTCATTATTGATCTTTTATATCCAGAAAAATTATTCACATTTCCCATCTTTTCCAATAAAATATTAAATCCTACACCAGTTAAACCAAATTTATTATTAGCAACTAAAATGTCTCCCACTTTTATTCCTTTTCTGTAAATAATAGACTTAGGATTTTTAAAACCAAATATAGTTGGGTTAATTATTAATTCTTTTGTTTCATTAATATCTCCACCTATATATTCCATATCGTATTTTAAACAAGTATCAATAATCCCGTTTACAATATCCATAAATTGATTTTTTGTTAGTTCCATTGGCAAACCAAAAGAAATAATTAATCCTTTAGGATATACAGCTTTAACGATTAAATCGCTTAAATTCATAATAACAGATTTCCTTCCAATCTGATAAAAATTCATTGATGGTGGGACATCAGTTGTAGATACTAACATATCAGAATTTAATACTATATTCCTATCCCGAGTTTCCTCTTTAAAATCAAAGAAAAAAGAATCATCACTAATTAATATTTTTCCAGTTTTAATTGAAATTGCGTCTTCTATGAGTTTTATTAGCTTAATTTCGCCAAGTTTTCCTATCTGAATATTATTTTTCATCAGATAAAATTTAAAATTTTTTTAGAATTACAATTCTTGAATAAACTCACGTTTTTAAAATTTCTTTGCCTCTGTGGCTTAGTTGGTAGAGCGATTGATTCGTAATCAATTGATCGAGTAAATAATTCGATTAGGTGAATCGGTCGGGGGTTCAAATCCCCCCAGAGGCTTTAATTATACCTCCTCAGTAAACATATAGCGTTTTATCATCTGTAAAGCGAGCATTTTAAAAGCATCATTAATATTTTCTCCTGTCTTTGCTGAGGTCTCAATATATGAGAGGGATAATTTTTGAGAAAGCATCTCTCCTTGTTCAAACGAAATAGCACGATCAGCTATTAGATCTATCTTATTTCCAACTAAAATTAATGATATTGATGGTGAAACATTTTTAATTTCTTTAAACCAACTTTCTAGACTGTCAAAAGTTTCCTTACGTGTTACATCATAAACTAAAATACCTGCTTCAGCATTTGCTAAATAACTTTGTCTCACACGTTTAAATTGTGCTTGCCCCGCTAGATCCCAAATAACAAAACGAACTTTTGATTCTAATCCTTGAAACTCACATTCTTTTTTCATAATGGATGTTCCAATCGTAGATTTATAATCTGACAGAAATGAGTCCTCTACAAAACGATGTACCATACTTGTTTTTCCAACTCCACCTTCACCACCAAGAATGAGTTTGAATGCATATTCTCCTGATTTTATCTTAATTTTCTGCAATTTGTCAACTTTTCTTTCAATATATTGAGATTCCCTGTCAGCAAATAGTTTTGGGATTACAGGGCTTACTGATCTTCCATCAAAGATTCTAGCAATTTTCTCAGCAGCTAAATAAGCATAGGGAAAGACAGGATCTACTAGTGCAACTGAATTTAAAACAGTTACAAAAATAGCTTCAGAACCAGCTTCACAAAATATGAATCTCTGTTCTTCTGTGTCGAATGTTCCCGTTCCAAAGGAACCAGAACTAAATTCTTCTGTGATTCTAGTTAAAACGGGTTCTACTAATGCACTAACACCCCCAATTACATCTTCTTCTACCTCTGTATCTTCAGATCCTTTTAATGCTGACATTACTAAACCCTCTCTATTAACTATAAGAGCAGCAATTAAGTTTTCTCCAACCTCTTGTTTATACCATTTAAGTAACGCTTCAAGTTTTTTTCGATCGACTGACATAAATTCATAACCTTTATACTATGGTTGCGAATGCACTATAAAATAACTAAAATACATTATTCTATATAAGAGGTTTGTTATAAAAAGTTATAGAAAACCAAAAATATTGAAATATCTAGAAATAAAACCTCCAATTCATTTCATTAATATCACTTAGAAGAAAAAATCTAAAAAGTTCTTATTTTATGATTTACTTTCTCTTTTTTTGGGTATACACCCAGAGCTAACGAGAAGCAAATTTATAGAAAAAGTTTTTCAATATGGTTTTCATAAATATTCTTTGTAACATTAACGGCAATTGTTTCTTCATACTTCTTTAGTAAATTCAAATATCGAGAACCCATATCTGCTGCTATTTTATATCCAATATGGAGTAATTGGCGAAAATTGGGATTATAATCACTACAAGACGAATCATGACGTAATGCTTTAACAAATGATTCGCTTCTCCAAATATTTAGTTTTTCTGGATGTGGCAATTTTTCTTTTCTTATATTAATTACTTTTGCATATGGTTTACATAACTCATTAAATTGATAATAAGCTTTAGTATAGATCTCCTTAACAAGTTCTAATCCATCGTTTCCTGCTATAGCTAAACCAATTAATTCTTCCAGCCAAGTGGTTCCGGAAGTTTTTAAATGGATTCCAACATCAAATTTTTTCATACATTTTTTTATATCATTATATAAAGAGAATTTATCACTTCCAGAATGAATACTCAATTTTAAATTATCATATAGAGAAAATTGCTCCTTAGCATACTGAATTATGGCAAGCATAGCTTCAAATTGCTTGGTGAATTTTTTAATATTTCCTTTATAATCAATGCCTTTATTGAATTTTCCATAAAATTTTGGAGCAATAGTTTGAATTGGAATCTTTTCTTCAGCAATAGCCCCAAGAATAAAAAACATTTCAATTGGTGTTTGCGGAACATTTGATTCATCAATTGAAATTTCTATAACTGAATTATCATTACCTTTTTTCTTTTTTATTTTATTGTATATCTTTCTAGCTTCTTTTATAGCAAGAAGATATTTCTGTGCAGTTATTTCTAAAAATTCTTTGCTGATCTTAAAATTTTTTTTTATATATGGAATATTTATCTTTCCCAGATACTTTTGATACCTTTGGAGAAAATCTTGTATGTCGTTATTAACTGGATTTTTCCCAATGAATTCTGCTACATCTATAGTAAAAAAATTGCAGGAATCAATAAATAAATCTACATTATTAAATCCTATGTGATCAGCATCAACATAATAGTTTCCATCCCAGTTTAATTCTCTAACGGCATTTTGAGCTCCTTCTAAAACATCTTGAGGTTTTGTTTTAGTGATCAAATGTTCTCGATGAGATTTATTCCAAACTATATCTATGTCTACTCCCTTTTCTTTTGCTTTTATTAATGCTTTTAGTTGAGCTTTACTTTGACACCCAAATCGGTCTCCCGTGCCAATTGAATATCTTTTTAATTTCATTCTTTTTTTCTTGTAAATTTTAGTTATTATAATAAAGGAAAAAAATTTTAAAAATTAATTTCATTATTTTATTTCAATATCTCTAAATTACTAGTGAAATTATTGATTAATATTGCAGGAGTTGCCAAAATACTACGTAATTCTACGTTTATGGCTAAGCCTGGTCTACGGCGCTAGAATACTACGTAATTCTACGTTTATAGCGAAACTGAGGCTCTAGTGACATAGGTCTTCGAAGGGATCTTTTCCTCGACCTAAATTCGTGGGTTCGAATCCCACCTCCTGCACACTAAACTTTTCTTTAAATCTATAAATTAAAAAAAAAAAAATTCAGTTTGAAATTAGAATTTCCTAAATTATCGATATCAAATAAAAAATTTTCATTAATTCAAGAAGTAAATTTCAATTATTCGTAATATTATGTATCCTTTATTTGAATAAAAAGAGAATTTAAATTTGGATATAACTTTAGTAAATAAATGATATTATTTATAATAAAAATTAATTTGTGATTTATATTTCAACTATACAATTGTCTGATGAAAAAGCTGTAATTGATCATGTAATATCAATAGGATATAACCGATCTGCTTCTACTACTGGTGAGACAGAAGCAATGAATTATATAAAAAAAGAGCTTCAAGATAATAATTTAGATAGTAGAATTGATTATTTTGAATGGTCAGGTCCTCTGGAAATATTGTTGAGGATTAGTTACGTTATTATAATATCCTATCTTCTTATCTATCGTCTATTCCTAATAGTTGTAGCATACTTTATTATCAAATATATGTTTGCAACTACCAGAAATATGACTCTATTCAAGAAAGAGGAATCTAAAAATATCTTTACTACAATTTCTCCGAGTGAATATCCATCAAATCGCCCTTTAGTCATAATATCTGCTCATTATGATTCACTTTCTACAAATTTGCCCTATAGATTACAATTAGTAATATTTTTTGTTTATAGGCTTATTGTAATTTTTTATGTTATAGTTGCTATAACTTTTGCAACATTATTCACCCTTGAGTATTTAGGCATTCTTGCTATCTCTAATTTTATGGTACTTTTTATTACAGGCTCTTCGATTGGGGGAGTAATGGTTTCAATCCCTATTGTCTATTTAGTGTTTGTAGAAAAGCCATCCCCGGGTTCGATCGATAATGCGAGTGGCGTTGCTATATCAATTGAATTGGCAAAACTTCTTAAGAAAAATCCACTCGAAAAAATGGACGTCATAGTTCTATGGACTGGCGCAGAAGAATGGGGTTTAAAAGGATCAAAATATTTTTGTAAGAAATATTTTAAGAATTTCAAGCAAAAATATGATCTTAGCAATTCCTTTAACATTAATATTGATATGGTGGGAACTTATATAGGACTCCTAAATAAGACAGGTTTAATAATAAGAAGAAAAGTAAATAAGAATTTGAATGATAAACTCGATGCTATGGCAAAACAATTGAATATTCCTCTAGTAAGATATAATAAAATTATCAAACCTAAAAGTGACTATAAAACTTTTAAAAAATATGCCAGGAGAGTCAGAAGAAAATTTCAAGTAAGTTGCTTTCATTCAAGTAAAGATTCAAAATATATTCATTCTGCAAGAGACATTCCAGATAATTGTTCGATAGAAAATCTAAATGGTTGTCTAAAAATTTGTTACCATACTATAAAAAGTATTGATTCTAGTTTATAATATTTTAAAAAAAATCAGATAATTTATGTTGTTTGATTTTTGGATTATTAGTTAAACTTTCTACGTATTCCTCTATTAGCTCCATTCGCTGTTTTGTATAATTATCTAAATTAAACTCATTACATAATTTTAAAGCACGAGGAATGTATTTTTCAATACCTCCTCGATTAACGGTTAAAATAATTTTATTTCCACATTTAGGGCATTTACCACTATTCGATATTGGAGGACGTCTGAATTTTTCATTACATTTAACACAACGAAAGCCTTGAACGGCAAACTTTCTTAAATTACCAAGTATATCAGGGTTAAAGTGAGTTGTCAAAATTTTCTCAGCTACTTTTTTTGCATTTACAGCTTTAATAAGTTTTGCTAGGTGGAGTTGAGCATCAATTTTGTCATCCATACTTTCATATAATTTATATGCTGTAATTGTAGGGCCTTCATTAATATCCTTTGTTGGGATATTATACTTTATAGATTCATATTGTCCAGATGTTCCTAAACGATTTTTAACTAGATTCATTATTGATTCAATCTCAGATGGCGTAGAATATCGTTCTGTCGCTTCATAAAACTCTAAAGGATATCGTTCTAGCGTATCTATATTGTGTGCTTCGACATCTATCTCATTTGGATCAATCTTAGTACCAATTACCAATGTTGCATCCATTCTACCGCCAATCTTACTTGGAAGATAGTGCCTAGAAAAATTCAATATAGGGTCTAAGAGAAGCATTACTCCATCTTCATCACCATCACAATTTCGCCTTTTTGCTGCATGCCAGTAAGGATGAGCATATATAGCTCTAGCAGGAGTAAAACCAATTATTCTTCCTATTATTCCAGCACTTGTGTGAGGCGCTAATCCGACTATTAAATGTCCTATTAAATCTTCTCTGATTTTAACATTATAAAAACGCTCCATTTCATAAAATAATTCCAATTCGTCATCTATGAAATTCGCAACTCTTATGAAATATTTAGCGCAATCCTCTGAAAGGATAATATCTTGTACTTTCAGTTCTAGAATCTGCTCATCACTTTCAAGAGGATCTCCATTAATGTCTGTTTCATATCCTATATCTATTAATGATTCTATGCGTGTGCTCACTTCTTTTGGTTTAAAATGGGTTAATGGTATATCAGTAGCATCATACCGTATTTCAGCGGTTTTATAGACTAGTACATTATTCTTCGCTCTCAAAATTCCTTTTTCTATAGGTTCTGGTACTTTAAATTCATTAGTTAAACCAATTATACCTTTTAATTTTGGTGGAAGGGTTATATTTAGCGATTTTAAAACTAAGTACACATGTTGTCTAATATTAAATTTTGCTTCTTTTGAAGAACTTAACCATTCATAGCATTTTGGACATTTTTCTTCAAATGTAGGATATAGTGTATTACATCTTGGACATATTTTTTGCACTTCAGTATGACTTCCACAGTTGTGGCATATGTTAAAAATACTAGATTTCCCACATTTCAAACATTTTTTTCGACATACATCAATTTTAATTTTCCCAGTTTCAATAGTGTTAGTTTTACTTCCAAAGTCAAATTTCTTTCTTTTTTTCAAACCTGAATCATTTATGTCTTTCTTTCTAGCACTGAATTCCATTGCTTTCTCAAGCAATCGTGAATTCCCTACAACACCACTCAATGGAAATAAAGCGTGGATTCCTTTCATACTTTTTCTTTCAGATTTTTCTGGTCTGCCCATTCGAGACCCTACAAAATATGGGGCTTTATTTTTAATTTTGAGTGAAGAAAGTTTATGAAAATATGTAAAAACATCATCATCATTTTCGATTTTAATTGATTTTTTATCTTCTAAGCCAAATAGGGTTTTATAAATTAAGCTCATTTTTTTACTAAACACAATTTTATTGTCCCTTACTTTATGAAGAACAAATGCTTTATCTAAAATCTTCTTGATAAATTTCTCATAAGGGATTATCATTTGTTGTTTATCTTCAGATTCACTCTTAATAAATGCAGTTCGTAATGAATTTAATTCTTCTAACGTGATATTACCCCAGAAATCTAAATATGAAGGATGTAAGGGAATATTATAATGTTTTGAAATTTGTATGGCCTCATTTGGAGATGGAATGTCTTCAAAAGGATTTTTAATATAATTTCTCACTTTCTCCTCATTTTCTTCCATGTTTATAATGGAATTCTCCAAATCTAAAGCCCACCATTCTTCTACATACCCAGAGGGTATTAATATATGATTATTTTCAGTAAATTCACCGTAACCAAAAAGTAAGTCTCCCAAAAATATCACTTTTTTTATTTCAGGAAATACTTTTTTTGCCTTTTTTACATTTGTAACTTTTATGATATCACCATTCTTCAATTTAACTATTGGAGGTTCAATACTATCCACTGGACAGACACTTGTGCTTTTTCCAGGACGTTCAATTCTTAATTGTGTACCAATCGCTACAAATTCATCTAAAATTACCATTGTTGCTGGATGAATTCCTCCTGCCGCTAAGCCTGTATTCCTTGATCGCCCATATCTTATTCTATGTCCTCCTACTTTTGAAGGATCACTAAATACTGGACGTCCAGCAATAATATCAGCTATATATTTAGAATTAGGAGGGATTTTAACTATATCTTTTAAGTCTTTATTTTCTGCCTTTTCTGTTTTTTCTTGGTTTTGAGCAATTTTCTTTAACTCAGCAAGCCAATCCCAACCTTCTAAATTCATAGCCTTAGCAATTTTAAGTAATTTTGGGGCTTTAAGAAGAATCCCATCATTTAAAACTAAGCATGCCCCACCTCTGATATGATTCGTTTCTATCCGAGGTAAATCCCTAAAAGCAGAAACTTCATCATCTTCAGTTGAATCACCATTTATTTCAACTGGTAAATGACTTACAGCATACCTTATTTCTTGGTTAGATGATGGGTATTGTAAATGGACTCTTCTGTCATAGAGCTTGACCTCCTCAACGTATCTCCCAATTTCAGCCTCGGTAGCTTCATATTTAGGAATTTTTGATTTTTTTCTTACATAATCCGCAATTAAAACGCATAAAGCAGCAGTTGTTCCACCAGCAGCTCTGATTGGTCCGGCAAAGTATAGAGATAAATATTTTCTTCCAAAAGTATCTTTTCGAATTAAAATTTTAGAGATTCCTTCAAGTGGGGCACTTACAACCCCCATTGTCTTAATTGCTAATCCAACTCTTATTGCTCTATCTACTTGGGCTTCGATAGATTCAATATTTCCAATCTTTTTATCTAAAATATCTGCAACGACTTTGAACACAAGCTCATCTTCTGTCAGGCCTTTTGCTTTTAATGTTCTTATTACTTCTGCAACTCCTTTTGGTCCTACAAGCTTTTCAACTCGCCCAGCTAGATCTTTTGCTTGAGGAGATTCTACTTGTAATTCAGGATCTAATCCTTTCTTACGTGCTTCTTCTGCAATTGAATAACATTTATCAACCTGTTTTTGAATGTGATTAAAATATAATTCCATTGCTTTACTCATATCTTGCATAAAAAACACTATTTAGCTTATTAGAAAACCGATATAATAAAACTTAGAGTTAATATACTTATTCTATGAAATAAATTAAATTCATTTATTAATCAGCTATTTCATTTATAAAATTAGGGAGAATGCTAATTTTTTACAGTCTCTATTTATAAAAAAGTACTTGTTTTTCCTTTAATAACAAATGATTTAATTTCATACTTCAATTATTGTAATAATTCCATTATAGATACTACTGCATTGAACGTCGATAATTTGAATGAAAAAGAAATCCTAATTAAAGAATTGGTTAATTCTGGGATTAACATTACTCCTTCAATTTTAGATTTTCTTCTAAATTTAGATGAACCATTAAAAAGCGTTAGGTTAATTATTAAAAGTATTAGTTTTCTTCCAAATTTCAATGGTCATCTAACAGAAGAGATTTTACATAAAATTTCAAAAGAAGAGATGCACAAAGGTTTAAGAAAAGTACTATTAAAAAAGACCGAATCAATCTCTTTCAAAGAGAATGTCAAAAATGAAGATAATAAAAAACAAATTTCAAATTTAGTAAAACCAATAAAAAGTGAGAATTCAAGATCAGAAATCTTTGAAATTTCTGAAGAAACTCGTCAACTCAAAAATTTAAGTCAAGATAAAATAACTATACAGAAGTATTATCAGGATTCGGGCAAAATGGTAATGAAACATAAACTCAAGGGCGCTCCTTTTGAAAGATCTAAATCAACCTTAGGATTTAAGCATATTGCTAAGGATTACGAAAGTAATTTTGAGATTCTGCAAGATCACACGTGTAAACTCTATACAA
>JBHLNL010000011.1:0-48564 GCA_048941605.1 Promethearchaeota archaeon
TAAACGGAAACCAGAAAAATATAGAGAGATACGTGAGAAGAAACTAGAGAGAAAGATAAGCCTTCGTTTACAGAAAAAAATGGATAGAAGAAAGATAAGCATTGGTTTAACCTTGTTTGGTGGCGTTTTAGATCTAATTATTGGGCTTCCCACTCTGTTTGGGGTTGGACTTTTTTCTTGGGGTGCAGGTATTTCTGTACGTATTTTTATTGGTATAACATTCATACCTTCTGGAATTCTAGCTTTTGTTGGCGCATTCATTGAATTCAAAAGCCTAATCATTGGAGGTATTTTATGTTTACTAGCAGCAATTTTATCTATATTTTTGCCACTATTAGTTAACGTTTATTATTTTTATTTTATATTAATGATGCCAATCTTCTATATTTCCACTGTTTTTATAATAGTTGGGGGAATACTGGGGATTTTGGAACATAAAAAAATGAAGTAAGAAAAATAGAAAAATTTCGAAGACTGGGAGAAGACCTATATAATGTTAAGGAGATTAAAATTTAAAATTAAAAATTAAAAACTAGAAATAAAAATGGGTGAAAAAAGTGGATCGCAAAAAGGTAAGCATTGGTTTAAGTGGGATTGGTGGAGTTTTAGATATATTTATTGGACTTCCCTCATTGTATGGTCTTGGATTTTTGACTTGGGGCACATCTCGTTCTCTTGAACACTTTATCGGAATAATATTTCTACCCTCTGGAATTCTAGCTTTTGTTGGAGCATTCATTGAATTCAAAAGCCTTATCATTGGAGGTCTTTTATGTTTAATTGCAGGAATTTCAACTATCATTTTACCTATTATTATCAACTATTATTATTTTAATGTTATAATATATAGTGAGTTATCACTCATCTATTTTCCTACTCTTTTTATTATAGTGGGGGGAATACTGGGGATTTTGGAATGGAGACTACTGGTGAAGGCAAGAAAGAGAAATTAGTTGAGATAAATTTTAAATAATAAGTAAAATGATCTTATTTTTCTATTGATTATATGGACATTGTCATATGAAAACTCTTATTGTTGCTCTAGGTGGGAATGCTTTAATTAAGTTTGGAGAAGAAGGAACTACTGAAGAACAATTTCGGAATTTAAGAGTTCCACTAAGTCAAATTGCGGAACTAGCAAGAGATTATAATATTATTATAACACATGGTAATGGTCCACAAGTCGGAAACTTATTATTACAACAGGAAGCAACCGAATTCGTATCAAAAAGACCTTTGCAAATATTAGTAGCAGAAACTCAAGGACAGATTGGTTTTATGATTGAGAGCACATTAGACGAAGAACTTATGAAGATTGGACTTGATGAGGAAAAGCTATTTTTAACCATCTTAACTTATGTAAAAGTTGATCAAAAGGATCCTGCTTTTAAAAATCCTACAAAACCAATTGGCCCAGCCTATCCCGTGCGTACGAAGCCTGGGCAAGTGAAGACTGCAAAAGGATGGCGTCAAGTCGTCCCTTCCCCAAAGCCTATAAAAATTTATCAGTGGCGTGAAATTAAAAAATTAATGGAACTAGGAAGTTGGATTGTAATTGCATGCGGTGGTGGCGGCATTCCTGTTATAAAAGAACAAAAAAGACTTTATGGTGTAGAAGCAGTTATAGATAAAGATCTAGCTAGCTCAAAATTAGCAGAACAAATAGGAGCGGATATACTTCTTATTGCTACTGATGTTGAAAAAGTTGCTCTTAATTATGGGACTCCAGATCAAAAGAATTTAGATAAACTTTCTGTATCTGAGGCAAAGAATTATTTAGAAGAAGGACAATTTCCTGATGGGAGTATGGGGCCAAAAATCTTAGCAGTAATTAATTTTTTGGAAGTAGGAGGAGAAAAAGCGATAATAACCTCAATAGAAAAAATTAAAGAATCTTTAGAAGGAAAAGCTGGGACTGAAATATATTTAGATAATTAATTTTTATTGTTTTACAAATACTTTTTCGATTATTTGAACTGCCCAATCAATGTCATTCTTGGTAATGACTAAAGGTGGGGCAAATCTAATGGTTGTAGAATGCGTATCTTTTGCTAGAATTCCATTATCTTTCAATTCTTCCACAATTTGTCTCGCATCTTCTTTGAATTCAACTGCTATTAATAATCCTTTTCCTCTAACTTCCTTAATTGGGATTCTAGTTTTCTTTTCCGCTATCTCCTTTAATCTTTTCATAAAATAATCACCCATCTCTTTAGCTCGTTCCGCTAAATTCTCGCGTAAATGAATATCTATTGACTTCATCCCAATAGCTGCAGCTAAAGGATTTCCACCAAAAGTACTTCCGTGAGTACCTGGAGTTATGACATCTGGACCAATAATTTCTTTTGTAGTTACACACGCAGAAACAGGATACACTCCACCTCCAAGAGCTTTTCCTAATAATAGCATATCCGGCTTTACATCTTCATGATCACAAGCAAAAAATTCTCCAGTTCTGCCAAAACCAGTTTGAATTTCATCCAAAATTAATAATATATTGTATTTTGTACAAATTTCTCTTACTTTTTTTAGGTATCCTTTTGGAGGTATTTTTACTCCAGCTTCTCCTTGGATTGGCTCAACTAAAAAAGCAGCTACTTTTTTTGAACCTATCTCGAGTATTGCATTCTCTAATTCTTTAGAATCACCATATGGTATAATTTTAAAACCTGGAGTATAAGGTCCAAAATTACCATAATAACGACTTGCTGAAATATCAGAACTAAAACCAACAATTGTTATGGTCCTACCGTGGAAATTATCTCTGCAAACAATTATCATAGCTTCGTTTTTAGGAATCTTTTTCTTTATATAACCCCATGCTCTTGCTACTTTTAAACCGGTTGATACTGCTTCTGTTCCTGTGTTCATAGGAAGCGACATTATACCTGAATTAGTAGGATCATTAATATGTGGACCAACAACATCAGCTAGCATTTTTAAAAATGGTCCCATCATATTATTATGAAAAGCGCGTGAAGTGAGGGTAACAATACTAGCTTGTTCTTTTAGAGTTGCGACGATTTCTGGATGACAATGACCTGCATTTTGACTTGAATAAGCAGATAAACAATCTAAATACTTCTTACCTTCGGGATCGTACATCCAAACACCTTCAGCTCGAGATACTACAACTGGAATGGGATGATAATTATGAGCTGCATATTTATTGTCCATTTCGATAAATTCTTTTGAAGATGGCAAATTTTTTCACAATTCTTTCTTTATACTACTTAATTATATGAACAGATTCATTAAAAGTTTAGATGTTGTCTTTAATAAGTTGGGAAGAAAATGGGAACTTCAATATAATGATTTATATTATCTTATAGAAGGGATCAAAATATTAAATACAATAAAATCCAAATAAAAATAAGCATGGAAAAAAAAGACATGTTATTTCTTAGAAAAATTGGGATTTTAATCTTATGTTTAACCTTTTCACTTACATTTCTATTTCTAACTAAAACAGTAAGTTATTCAAGGTATGAACGTGTTCAATTTCAATCAGCTGGAGCAACTCTTTACGCAAATTTATATTATCCATCAAAATCGCTTGATTTTCAGAATAATAGACCCCTTATAATTTATTGCCATGGTATTGGAAGCCAGAGAGATTTTGATCTTAGAATTCCTATCGAACTTACTAAACGTGGTTTTTATTTAGCAGCACTAGATTATCAAGGACATGGAGAAAGTACTGGTAGCATTAATAATATGGTTCCAAATGAAAATATTCCAGCAATAGCCCAAGACTGTTCTAGATTGTTGGATAAATTGGAGACCATGCCATTTTTCTCAAATGTTAATACATCTCAGATTGGCTTAATTGGACATTCACTAGGGGGAATGGTTGTTTTAATGAATCAGGCTTTAGATGATCGATTTGATGTAACAGTAGCTTGGGCTCCATTAGTTGATTTTGATCCAGCACTTTTAGGGATAACAAATCCAGATTTTATTGACTATATTCCTGTCAATATATTAAATATGACAAATTCAGAAAATCTTTTAATTATCATGCATGTTAATGATGAAGTCTTAGATTTTGCAGAAAATGCTCTACAAGCTCAATTATTAACAAACTGTACTGTAATTCCAGTAACAGAGCCTTTATTAGGTGGTGGTCACCAATTATTTTCAAATGGAGTAATAATTGAATCTATAAATTGGTTTGAAGCCCACTTTTTTAACTCTGAGACAATTAATGGTCAGATTCGTATAACTTTTATGATGAATTATATCTTTCTATTTTTATCTTTAGGTATATTAATTGGAATAGTATTAATATTAACATCATATTCATCAAAATATTTTGCTTTAGAGGAAAAAGAAGAAAAACCAATTAAATTAGAAAAAAAGAAATCAATTGAAAAAGTTAAACAAGGTATAAAACTTATTAAGATTGGTATTTACTCTGGAGCATTTGTGGTTAATTGGGTTTTATTCGAATATTTTTTTGGTTTACAAGGGATTTTTTATGGTTCACTAATAATTACTCTAATTTATTTATCTGCAATTTTGGGTAGACGCTATAAAAATATTATGAAGTCAGAAGAAATATCAAGTATTAAAGAGTTTATAATATCCAAACTCCAATTTAAGCATTTCTTTTACTCAATGTTTTTTACAATTTATTTTATGGTTATTTTAATTCTTTTTTCAATTTCATATCCATCGCATGCATTACCACCATCACCTTTCTTAGATGGAGCATTTATCGTTATAATCATAATTTTAGTTTCTAGTATTGCTTTATCATGTTCATTTGGATTTGTATTATTTTATTTAGATAAGAAAAAAAATATCCAAGTGGAATTTAAATTGAATTTAAGAAATATCAACATTCAAAATAAACGTTTCTTCAGAGTATTTCTCTATTCTATAGCTTGTTCTACTTACTTTATCATAATATATCTAGCATTTTCATTTTCCTATCCATTTGCCTTTATGTGGCCTTCGAATTATATTAATCTCGTATTAACCATCATTGCTTTTCCCATTCTATTCTCAATGGAGCTTCTTTACAGGAAACTTATTTATCCTAACTTAGCATTTCTCAATGAACGAGCTAAAAAAAGAGTTATTATTATAATTGCTGTGATTATTCAAATTACGCTTATGTTATTAACACAAACTTGGTCCTTTTTCCCATCGGTATTATTTACATACTTTATGTTTTTGTTTGTAATCGTTCAAAATACTCTAATTTATGAACATACTCATAATTTTGCTGCTACTATGCTAAGCTCTTTTAGTATTATACAATTATTCTTCGCTGCAGTTATATCTAATGCTTTAGGAATTGGATCTGCCTTACATTCTTTTGTTAGCCTATAATTTTTTAATTGAAAACTCATTCTTTATGATATAAACTTATAAAATATGGGATTCTTACCGAAAATAAACTCTAACTATGCAAAACAAACTCATTATTAATATAATTGTAGCAAATTTATTGTGGAGTTTTATTCCAGTAATTGTGCAAGATTTATTTTTAGAAGTATCGATTATAATGGTAATTTTTTTAAGATTTCTTATTTCTGGACTTATTTTATTTATTCTAGCTCTAATATTTGTGGAGATTAACAATAAAAAGTCAAATAAAGAGCCAATTTCTATTAGATTTCTATTTAAAAACTTATTACATAAAAATAGAAGATTTTTTGATATAAGGAATATCTCATATTACCTTTATTTAGGCTTTTTTGGGATAATCCTAAATATTATTTTTTTCTTTTTAACGTTAAAAACTACTTCAATTACTTTTACAATGATAGGATTTCTTTTAAGTGTAATTTTTATTGCATTTTATGAAAAGGGTGTTAATTTTGAAAAATTCGACATTTTTAAGGTGCTATATATTATAATATTATTTTTTTCTATAATTATCCTAATACTTGTTGGTGGTACAGGTGCAGCACTTAGGGGTAGACCTCTGATGTTAAATGGTATAATATATTTACTAGTTTTTAGTATAGCAATTTCTTTTCTATATATAGTTATAAATAGAGACGCATATTCAAAAGAGGAAATTAAAATAATAAACCAAAATAAGAATTACAAAATACCTCGATTTCTAATTAAAATGTCAATCTCCTTTTTAATTGGGATACTTTGCATGATTCCAATATTAATAATAATATATTTCCTACCAATGGAAACGGATTTAACAAATGAAATAACTACATTTTTCAATCAGTTTGGAAGTATCTTTTTGATTTTAGGGAGATGGGAGGTTATTTTTTTAATAGTTTTTTCAACAATTGTACCATATCTATTAATTTTTATTGCAAATGTTAATTGGAGATCTAGAGATTTAACTTATAGTCAATGGAGCAGTATTTTAAATCTAATAGATCCAATGGGATCTATTATTTTTTCAGTGATTATAGTGAATGAATATTTTCCACTTGAATTATTGATAATTATTATTTTTCTATTAGTTTTTACATTTATTTTTAGGTATTCTCATGAAGTAAAGAATTTAGTTCAAGCAGTTTTATTATTGAGATTAAAGAAGGGTTCAGTTAATAGAATTATGTTGCGCATTTTTAAATATTATGGGATAACTTCTATTTATACTTTAATTGGAACTCATGATTTGCTTTTAAATGTAAAATTAAGTTCAATAAAAGATTTTTATAATCTTATAAATTCAAGATTAAAACCTTTAAAAGAAATTGAAGATATTGAAATTTTATTCATTAATAAAATTGAAAAAACATCAGCTTAATAAATATGAGATGATATAATATATGGCAATCAAGGCTATCATTTTATGTAAATTAGGAATTAGTGTTATAAAACCTGTAATTGAAGAGTTGAAAAAAATACCTCAAATAACCAAAATTATGTCTTTAACAGGAGATTATGATGCTTTAGCAGAAATTGTAGTAGAAACCCCTGAAGAATTATATGAAATATTTGCCAATAGAATTGATATGATAAATGGAATTACGGTTTCAAATACTCATATGGTAATGAAAGAATTTACGAAATAATCATGCTAGCTTTCTTTTGACTATTTCTCGTATAAAAAAGGATGCTACAATTACAGCGTACGTTCCAGGTCCAAAACCCGCATCATATCCTAATTCCTTCGCCAATTCATTGTTTATTCTAGCGCCACCACAAATAAGAATAATATTATCTCTTATTCCTTCTGCTTCTAATAGATCGACTAATTGAGTAAGATTTTTTACATGAATATCTTTTTGAGTGACTGTTTGTGAAACAAGCAAAACATCAGCCTTAAGTTCTATAGCTTTTTTTATAAACTCCTCATTTGAAACTTGACTACCTAAATTAATAGCGTTGATCATTTCAAAACTCTCGAGACCATATTGGCCAGCAAATCCTTTCATATTTATAATTGCATCAATTCCTACAGTGTGAGCATCTGAGCCAGTAGATGCTCCAAGGACAACTACTTTACGTTTAATATTATCTTCAATATAATTATTGATTTCTTCTTTAGACATAACCTCGACTTCTATGGTTTCTACTTGAATTTTAGTATAATCAATTGTGTGCATTGATTTTCCATAAACTACAAAAAATGTAAATCCTTTGTCTAATGCGGAGTGATAAGCAATTTCGGGATCTTTTAAACCCATTTTTTCAACAAAAGCTTTAGCTGCTTCAATTGCTTTTTCATTATGATCAATAGGCAGTGTAAAACTTAATTGTATTTTTCCATCATTTACTGTATCTCCATAAGGCTTAATTTTTGTCAAATCGAGATTTTTGTCTAGAATTTCCTTCTTAGCTGTATAAGAGCTTCCTCCCATTTCAATTACCTCCTTTTGTTAATTCTTTAATCATAAGATCGATAAAGGGATTAAAGTAATCTTTCTCTTTTTTAAAAACGCCATCTAATCCTTTACCACCCTCTATTGGTCTTTTAATATTAGCAAATACTCCTTTCTCAATGGTTTTAAACAAACCTAATTTTTCGATTTCTTGTAACAAATCATATGTTTTATTAAGAACTTCATCAACTCGTCTTTCCATTAAGCCTCCCTGTTTAAATACTATTTCATCGCAAATAGATTTCATATTGTTAAAAATATAACGTGCATTTTCAATTGATAAAGCTCTATCTGACATAAAAGGAGTGTGGATTGCTTCTGTTAACATGCCGAGCAAATGAATTCTCTGGTTGGTCATAATAGTTATTATGTTAAATAGAGCATCTTGAATATGTCCTTTAAATATGTTTCCTGTCATAAATTTTGTGGGTGGCATGTACTTTAAAGGAGCTTTAGGAAATATCTCTCGTGCCATTTGAGCTTGAGCAAGTTCATATAAAAATCCATTCTCTAAATCAGGATTCATTTCAAATGCATGACCCAATCCCATTTGTTCTTCCTTAAGTCCAGCCAGTAATGCGAACTGTTCATTAATAAATTCAGAAGCAAGAACAGTATGAGCTGCTTCATAAGCATCAGCAGTAGTTAAATAATTGTCTTCTCCAGTATTTATTATCACTCCTGCATAAGCATTAATCATTCTTGAAAAATACTGATCGATAATTGTTCTTTTCATATTGATATCACGAAATAAAATTCCATATAGAGCGTCATTAAGCATCATGTCAAGTCTCTCAAAAGCGCCCATAGCAGCAATTTCTGGCATACATAAACCAGAACAATAATTAGTAAGTCGTATATATCTTCCTAATTCTTCACTCACGTCATCTAAGGCTTTTCTCATTATTCGAAAGTTTTCTTGAGTAGCATAAGTTCCTCCATAACCTTCTGTTGTCGGACCATATGGCACATAATCAAGTAGACTTTGTACTGTAGATCTAATTACTGCAATTACATCTGCTCCTTGTCTTGCTGCTGCTTGGGCTTGAATAACATCTTCATAAATATTTCCTGTAGCTACGATAACATAAATTAAAGGTCCCTCCTTATCACCATATTTATGGATTAATGCATCTCTCTTTTTCCGATTTTGAGATATTTTTGCTAAACTTTCTTGAGCAATAACATTAATCGTTGCTTTAATTTCAGATAAATTTTTTAATGTTAACTCTGCTAAATCTAATTTATTCTTAGCAATTTTTTCTGCAATTTCTTGAGGTGTAAGATTGGTATGTAATATTGCATTACCAATTAGAATTGCAGCACCACTTCCAAGAAGATTTTTCTTATTTATATGATCTATAACAATATTAGGAAGAGGCACATCAAATTCATCAATGCCATCTATTCCTAATAATCTACAAACGGTCCTTTCTATTGTTGTTGTAGTGTGGAGATCAATAAACTTTTGAGTTTCAATTGCAATATTTTTTGCCATTTCTCTTGCTTTTTTTACAATTGAAAAATTTAAATTTAATTTACTCTGTAGTTGATTCATTCTTTTCACAATTTTAATTTTTTTTTTTAAAAATTATTCTATACTAATTACCTGGTCCTAGATCATAAACAGGAATAACGAGATTTTTTTTCATTAGATTTAAAAAGTTATCTTTATCGAATTGGTATCCCAATGGAGAAGTTGGATTGATTGTAACAGCAATAATGTTTATAGGATGTAAAATTTTTATAATACCCCCCTTTTTTCTAAATTTTTTCATTACTTTTTGACTTATAAAAATCTTTGTAGCATCTTCTACTAAAAATGTAACACCTATATATTTATCCGTGAACCTCATTAAATCTTCTAATAATCTATCTGTTATTGCACCATTTATAACAACATATTTAGAATTTTCACCTAAATTTTCAGAAATATCTTTAGCACCATCTAAAGGAGTGGATAAATCTAATAAATTTATATTATTCTTATCATCCACTATTCCTACTTTTGCTTTTTTAATTATATTTATAGCAAGTTCTAAAATCTCTTTTTTTTCTTCCCTTTCTAAACTTAATAAAGTAATTGTATGAACGGTTAGATCAATAACGTTTTGGATATCTTCTGACACAGAAGCTCCTGTTGAAAGAATAGTAGCATCAGATATAATAGGAGTTGCATATGATCTCCTATCAAACGCTCCATCGATTAGAATCAAATCACAACCTAAGTTTTTTAATTCTAAACATAATTTTTTTAAATTTGCATTTGTTGATGGTCCAGCTAATTCTACTAAGCCATTACTTAATGCATTTAGTATTAAAACCTCTCCTAATGGAGTATTAAATTCAGTAACCTTCAATAGCTCCATCTTAACTTCACTTGCTTCAAAGCTCTGTCTTGCTGTTGCCACAATTGTACCTTCTTTAATAAATATACGAGGTTTCGGTAATTGTGTAATTACATCATATTTTTCCCCATCTCTTCCTATAGAAGTTAAACCAAGCTTATAATCTTTTAAATTTTTAATAATATAATTTAAAGTTGTAGTTTTACTAACATTTTTAGCGAGCCCTATTATTGAAATAACTGAGTATTTATTGATATTATTCAGAAAATTGGTCATAAAGTCCATTTTCTCGCCAAAAACTATAAGTCTATTCGATAATAACAGAAATAAAACTAACTTATTTAAATTTTAGAATTATTTTGTGAGTTTTTTCCTTCTTAGTTTCCTTTTAAGATCTGCGGGTTCAATGGTTACTTTTTCTCCACTCAGTAATGCACTAACTCCAATTTGCTTTTCACAATCTTCACAATGACAGTTGGGATTATAATCTACTGGTTCCTCGTAAGTTGTAATAACTCCTTCAAAATTCCTTAATACAACACGCTTATGTCCTTGAGAAATTGTGTAATCTGGCATAACAGGAATTTTACCACCCCCTCCAGGAGCATCTACTACAAAAGTTGGAACACATAGACCTGATGTGTGTCCCCTCAGACCTTCAATTATTTCAATACCTTGAGCGACACTGGTTCGAAAATGGCCTAATCCTATAGAAAGATCACATTGATATATGTAATATGGTCGAACTCTTATTTTTACTAATTCTTGTACCAACTTTTTCATTACATGAATACAATCATTAATTCCTCTCAATAAAACAGATTGATTTCCAAGAGGTATCCCAGCATCAGCTAGCATTTCACATGCTCTTGTAGAATCTGCTGTAATTTCATTAGGATGATTAAAGTGAGTATTAAACCAAATAGGATGATATTTTTTTAACATCTCACACAATTCTGGAGTTATTCGAGAAGGATTTGTTACAGGCGCTCTTGAACCTATACGTATTATTTGAACATGAGGAATTTCTTTTAATTTTATAAGAAGATCTTCTAGTTTTTTATCAGACATTAATAATGCATCACCCCCAGATAATAGCACATCCCTAATAGTAGGTGTTTTTCTGATATAATCTATGCAAACATCTATTTGAGATTGTGGAGGTGCCCTATCATGATGACCTGCAAATCTTCTTCTTGTGCAATGCCTACAATACATTGAACAGATTTCAGTAACTAAAAATAATACTCTATCAGGATAACGATGTGTTAATCCTTCAACAGGAGAATCGATATCTTCGCTTAATGGATCTACAAGGTCACCAATATACCTTTCTAACTCATAAGTTGTTGGAATCGCCTGTTTTCTAATGGGATCATAAGGATCATTAGGATCGATTAACGATAAATAATAAGGTGTTATTGCCATCCTATATTCTTGTAAAATTCTAGGATCATCTTCTTCTTTAGTTAATGTGATATATTTTTTGAGTTCTTCCAAAGTTGTTATCCTATTTTTCACTTGCCAGCGCCAGTCATTCCAATTCTCATCACTTACATGTCCAAATAATTCTTTACGTCTGTTTACTTTCATAGGAAAACTCACTAACATTTATACAATTTTATTTAACTTACCAAGTAATTAAAAAAGCCTTTCTTCAAATATTTTTTGTAAATTTCAAATGTTTATATAACCTTAAGATTAAATATTAATATGAAAATTTTGATAAAACCAAGATTAGAGATAGCTAAACTTTTCGCAAGAGAAGATGTTAAATCTAATATTAGACAATTTCTAGGACCCGATGTACAAGTCTTTTTCTATGATGAGATTAATAGTGAAGAGAGTGTACAAGTAATAAAGGAGATGGATGTGCTTGTTGGGCCAAAGATCGAAGAGTCTGAGTTAGATTTATATAAGAATCTAAAAATGCATCAAACATTCGCAACAGGACTAGAAGAATTTAATTTTAATTTTTACAAGAATAATAATATTCTTTTATGTAATTCTCACACTCATTCCAAAATTATTGCTGAATATGGATTTGCCCTTTTATTTTCTATAGCTAAAGAATTAATTACAAATGATCATCTATTAAGGGAAGGAAACTGGGATTATACTCTACATCCCGCAATTACACTTTTTGGAAAGAGAATTTTATTTCTGGGTTATGGGAATATAGCTAAAATGTTTAAGAAAATGTGTGAGCCATTAGAAATGGATTTTATTGCGCTAAAGAGAACTAAAGATTGTGATGATCCTGGAGTTAAAATTTTCACATCTGAAGAAAAACTAGTTGCCATCAAACAAGCTGATATTATTATTAATTGTCTTCCCCTTACTAAAAACACTATCAATTTCCTTGATGTTGATGAATTTAATGCTATGAAACCATCTGTAATTATAGTAAATGTAGGTCGTGGCATTACTATCAATGAGGAAGCATTGTTTAATGCTCTAAAAAATAAAAAGATTAGAGGAGCAGCAATTGATGTATGGTATAATTATCCAGAAGTAAGGGGAGGAGACAAGCAAAAACCTTTTCCATGTTATCCTTCTAAATTCCCCTTTCAGGAATTAAAAAACGTGATTATGACTGCGCATAGAGCTTGGCAATCAGATGCATTAATGGCAGATGTTAAGCCACTTTTTTATAATGTACATAGATTTATCAATGGTGAAAAACCTCTTAATATTGTAAATCTTGATGAAGGCTATTAATCTAATTCTATTAAGAGCTATCGAATATATTTTTCTTCAAATATCTTTCTTAAAACAGGTGATTCTAGGACTAAATCTAAAGTAATTTGGGCATGATTTTTGGTATATCCATTACCAATAATCATAGTCACATCCTTCCCTACACCTTCAGCACCTAAAGCAGCTTTAGTAAAACTGGTTGCCATAGAAAAAAAGTAAACTACGCCTCCATCTCTTACCGGAAGAATACTTGCCATTTCTGTGTCAGGTATACTTAAGCAATTAATTGAGATGTCTACTTCTTGCCCATTATTCGCATTTAATGTTTCCTCTAATATATTTATAGGTTTTAGAACATCACCTATTATAACTTTATGACAAAAATTTGTATTTCTAAGAAATTCTGCGCGCGATTCATTTCTGGCTTGACCAATTACTTTTCCCTTCTTTCCAACCATTTTTTTTGCCATATAGGAACACATCAAACCTGATTTTCCAGTAGCACCAAGAATTAATACCACATCTCCTTCTTTTACAAGTTTTTTTACTTGTGCAGGTGCACCTGCAACGTCAAGAGCTGCTAATGCCAATGTATCTTCCATATCTTTAGGAAGTTTAGCATATATTCCACTTTCAAAAAGAATTGCTTTTCCCTCTATTTCTACCCTATCAATATCGGGTTGAATACTTAAGATTTTATCAATCCTAAGGGGTGTGAGGGAAAGTGAAACAAGTGTAGCAATTTTATCACCAGGTTTTAAGTCAATTTTATCGCTTAGAGCATCCCCAATTTGTTCTACTTTTCCTATAAGCATTCCCCCAGAGCCAGTCACCGGATTCTGCATTTTTCCTTTTTCATTTACAATATCTATTATCTTTTTTTTCACTTTTTCCATGTTATCATGTGCCGCTTCTCTAAGTTGAGTAAAGCTAGCGGAATCAATATTTAAATAATCTACATCAATTAAGATTTCATTATCATATATATCCATATCATTTGAAATCTTTATTGCTGGCTGAGGTAATGCACCTTTTGGTTCAATAACTCTATGTGTTCCATATTTATTTCCTTTTTTCATATGATCACCTAAATTTGTATCATACAATTTTAATCTTTGATTCCTAAATAGAGACCTCTCTTCTCCATTAATCCATCTTTCAAATATTCCGCTTTTAATCCCGCTTTAGTCATAAATTCTAAAAAATCGTTAATCTCAAAAAGTCCTAATTCATGTTTTTCAACAAAATACTCAACAGCTTTATTTCTTTCAGCAATTAAATAATGCATTTCCATGATTGAAATATGATTTTCTAATTTTGTGTCATTTAATCTAGCAATCTTGATATCTTCTCCATCGTAAGTTGTCATTCCTGGGCGTCCCACATCATAAGTAGATTTTGTAAACCAAGGTTCAATTATCACAACTCCACCTTTTTCTAAATGATTAGCAAAGTTTAGGATAGTCTTATTTAGATTGTCATAAGTTTTTACATATCCTATTCCACTAAATAAACATAGAATAATATCATATTTATTCTTAAGATCTAGATTTACCATGTCTGCTTGGGTAAAAAATACATCGTTAACATTATTTTTTGCTATCTCTAGAATTTCACTATTAATATCGCAACCAGTACAAGAAAATTTATCTTTAAGATATTCTAAGTGCTTTCCTGTTCCACACCCAACATCCAATAATTTATTACCAGAAGATTTTTTATACTTTTCAATTAAATTTTTAATTGTTTTGACTTCTGCCTTATAATCTTTGAAAGAATAAATTAAATCATAATATTTAGCTAATTTCTTATACATAATTCTTATTAATTTCTCTGTTTGGTTAAAATTATAATAGTTTTAAAATCTTGCGAGCGTCATTAGGAGTAGCAATATCTCTCCCTAATTCTTTTGAAATCCCTACTACTTTTTCTACAAGCTCACCATTAGATTTTGCTAACACTCCTTTAGATAAATATATATTATCCTCAAAACCAACTCTTACATGCCCCCCCATTTTTATAGATAGTGTAGCCATTGGAAATTCATGTCTTCCAATAGCACAAACTGTAAAAGTAGAATCTTCAGGAATGCTACCACAAAGAAATTCTAAATCCCTTTGAGTAGCTGTAATTCCACCGATAACCCCTAATACAAAATTGAAGTGCAATGGTTCCTTAATATATCCTTTTTGATTTAATCTTAATGCAGTATCAACCATTGCTTTATCAAAGCATTCAAGTTCATATTTAATTCCTATCCTATTCATCTCCTCAGCAAAATAAATTATAGTATTTTCTGTATTAACGAAAATTTCATCTCCACCTCCATAATTCATTGTTCCACAATCAAGAGTAGCAATTTCAGGAGGAGGCTCTAAATAAATAGGTTGAAGCCTTTCTTCATTAGTCATTCCAACAGCTCCTCCAGTTGAGGGCATGATAATAACATCAGGACAGTGTCTTTTAATTTCTTTAATACAAATTCTAAATCTTTCTTTATTTTGAGTAGGAGTACCATCATCTTCTCTAACATGTAAATGGATTATACTAGCTCCTGCATTATAAGCAGATTCTGCTTCTCTTCCTATTTCTTCTACAGTATAGGGAATATTTGGATTATTTTGCTTTGTAACTTCTGCTCCACATATAGCAGCAGTTATTATCAATTTTTCCATTATTTTCACTTACTGTTTAAAGTAAAATTAAGAATAATAAAATTATAATAATTTTTTAGTTTCTTGTAAAGCTTCATCTACCATATTTGCAGCATAATTGATATCTTCTTCTGAATGACGATAGCAAATATAACCATGATGATAAGGTTGAAGGAATACTTTTCGTCGAATTAATTGTTTATAGAATTGTTCTCTTAATTTCCTATAAAGAAATTCTTTATCAGGGGTAAAAGTTATATAAGGCATCCAAGGGTCTCCAGAATATATACATGGAACACCACTTTCCTCAATGCTTTCTTTAACTTGCTTAGAAAAATGGTTTCCTTTTTGTTTGATGTTATTAAGAACATTTTCACGTTCTAATATTTCAATTGTTTTAAGAGATGCAATTTGAGCAAGACTATTAGGGAAAAATGTTGAGCTCAAAAATACTTTTTCTACTAAAACATCCATAAATTCCTTTTTCCCAACAAGTGTACTAATTGGATATCCATTTCCCATTGCTTTACCAAAAGCTGCGATATCAGGAATAACTCCAAATAATTTTTGAGCACCACCCATATCTACTCGAAATCCTGTTCTTATTTCATCATAAATTAATAAAGCATTATTATCATTTGCTAATTTCCGAAGCCCTTCTAAAAATCCCGGATTTGGCATCTCAACTTCTCGACCACCTGGTGTATGGATGGGATTTACCATTATACCAGCAATTTCATCTTTATTTTGCTTAAATAGCTTCTCAACTTCTTCAAGATTATTAAATTCAAATTCATAAAAATCTTCATATAACTTTTTCGGAATTCCCGCTTCAATTCCATGAACCTCACTGAATGCATCATACCAACCATGGTACCCACAACTAAGAATCTTAGTTTTTTTTGTATAGGCTCGTGCTACTCTTACTGCTGCAGTCGTAGCATCAGTTCCCATTTTCATTAATACTAATTTTTCACAGCAGGGTATTAATTCTCTTAATTTTTTTGCCAGTTTATTTTGTACTTGTTGAGTTAACGACATACAGAATCCTTTATTCTGTATTTGTTCAATGACCATATTATCAATTTCTTCTTCCCTGTGACCTATTATTATTGGTCCATAAGCGCAGAGCATATCAATATATTCATTACCATCAACATCAATTACTTTTCCGCCCTTTGCAGATTCAAAAAAAATTGGATATTCTCCTTCAATAAAGTTATAAGGACGTCGAATGCCTAAAATAGCACCTGGGATGAGATTCAATGCCTCTTCATATAATTTGAATGAATTATTAAGGTTTAGTTTTTCAGACAAGTTTTTTCTCCATTTTTTCTATTATTATAGCATTATATTATTTGCCATAATTATTGAAGATTTCTAAACAGAATTAAGATAGGATATTATTTTTCACAAGACGAAAGGTGTTTTTACTTTTTCTATGAAAACGTAAATTTGGCTCTAATTATATTCTATAAGAGAAGTATTTTTGTTTCCTTAATATTTTGGTGTGTTTAGAGAGAGTTATTTGCTTAGTGTTGAAAAAAATGTCAAATAAATTGATATGTAGTGTATGTGGTTCAGAAAAATTAGTTCCAGTCTGTTGTGAAAAATCGATGATGGTAAAAGATGGCTTTTTACTTTGTTGTTGTTCAGAAGAATGTGGATATCAGCCAATTCCTGAATGTTGTGGAAAAAAAATGGAATATATCTATCACTAAAGATTAAAATATAAATAGGATAAAAAAATTTTACCAAACTAGGTTCGCAATAATATCTTTTGCTGTTTCAGCTTGTTTCTTGCTTAAAATTTTACGAATTCTTAAATCATTAATAGCATCCTCAAGACGAGTGTCTAAATTTTTAGTTTCCATCAAATTATTTTTATCAGCCTGAGTTTCAACCAGTTCAATCATTGCGTTATCTTTATTCATTAAATCTCTTAATTTTTGTCTGAAAGCTGCTATGACTTTCGTTTCTACTTTTTTACCGCTATCAATCAATATTGGTAGAACAGGAGCTCTTTCAGTAGTCCTATTTGTATTAGGATCTATGAAGAAGAATATATAAATGGGTATGCCTACAATGACATTTTGAGTTTTTATTTCAAGAGTATAGTTATTAAAAAAGTTTTGAACATCGGTCATCTCTTTATCTTTAATATTTTCAATATTATCTAAGGAAGATTGTTTTTCTGTTTTTATTTGAGCTACAGTATCTTCGGCGGAAGTTAAATCTTTACTAAGTCCACTATGTTTTGATTCAATTTGCTTTTCTACTTCTGCTTTTTTGCGCTCCAGTTCTCTGATTTTCTGTTGTTTTGTTTTTTCGAGATCAGAGATTTCACGTTGAACATTTTTTCTTAATTGTGCAATTTCATTATTATATCTACTGATTGAATCTCCTAATTCTCTATACTTCACATTTATGTCCTTTAAACCTTCTTCTACTAGGAAGAGATCACGGTTATTAATAGCATTCTTCAAGCCATCAACACTATTTTTAATCGAGTTAAGGTTATTATTTAATTCTCCAGTTTTATCATTGATTTTGTATTTTCCTACTTTTACTAATTCTTCAGGAGATTTTTCAATCTCTCGTTCTTTTTCCGCTTGTATTTCCTTATTAAGTATCGCAAGTTGTTTCTCTTCTTCTCCTGTATCCACTTTAGTGTCTCGAATTTTATCTACCTCTTTTCCTCCTTTTTCTATCCATCTTTCGCATAATTTTATAATAGAATCTTGGTAGGTGTCGAGCATCTTAACATCTTTTTGTGAAACATACACAGGTATTTCCGGAGCAATCTTGATTTGATTAACACTTTTTGTAATGGGGCCTCCCTCTAATAAGAAATAAGGAGTAGAATGTGAACTCAAACTATATTGGTTAAGGAAAAAATTCTGGAAATAACCCACTTCACCTGTATTAAATAATGCTTCTTGTATAACAGTCCCCCGTCTAAAGTTTTTAGAGCGTTTTAGATATGTATTATTATAAGTTTGCAATGAATTTAAAAAGGATTCGGGATCTGCTCCCTTAATAATATTTTCAGGTCTTGGTGGTATTTGAGCAAACTCTCCTGCACTTAACTTCTCTTGTTTATTTAAGAGATAACTACAAACACAAGCTCTTGTATCACTTAGAGGTATTAAACGAACTGGCCAGAAAGCTGTTGATATTTTCGAGATTTTTCCTAATTTTTTAAGACTTTTACCATATATACTAATACAATCAATTAACCCCATTGCTAACTCATTTAATAGAGCTGCTTGGCTTCGTGCGGGGGTGACTTCGCCCATATTAATTAAAAAAGGTGTGACTTTATCAACCATATTTAATTCACTTGTTATTTCTATATTATCTTTAAATGCCAATAGAATAATTAAAGTTTTGGTTTTATACCTTTTCTAAATCTAACATTAAAGATTTAAATAAAGGTAAAGAAAACTATTATCATAAATATAAACATATATTATAATTTTAAAGGTGAAAGAACTATAACAGATAATTTTCTAGAAGGGAAAGGTGCCCTTATTACTGGGGCAGCTTCTGGTTTTGGTCGAGGTGTGGCATTTGAATTCGCAAAAAAGGGAGCAGATTTAATTCTAGTTGATATTAATGAAGAAATTTTAGAAGAAACTTCAAAACAGATTGGATCTGAAATAAAAAAAAAAGCAATACCTATTGTTTGTGATGTATCTCAACCAGATCAAGTAAAAAAAATGGCTAAACAGGCTTTTTCAGAATTAGATAATATATATGTGCTATTTAATAATGCTGGGATATGTCCTGGATATGGAAAAGATATTCTTAAGGTGGATGAGAAGGTTTGGGATATGACTATGAATGTGAATCTTAAGGGACAGTGGCTAGTATCAAAATTTATTTGCAGGGAAATGAAAAAGCAATCATTTGAACCTTTAGCAGGAAAGGTTATTCATACTTCATCAGATTTTGGTATGGTTGTCGAGACTACTGTACCTGTCTATAGTATTAGCAAAGCAGCTATTATAACATTAATGCAAGTGTTTGCTAGAACTCTAGCTCCTAAAATAGCAGTAAACTCCATTGCCCCAGGATATCACGCAACTGGAATTTATGCCAATAATGAGGATATAATGATTCAGACTATGAAGATCGGTAATGTTAAAACTCCATTAAATCGAATAGGGACAGTAGAAGATATTATAAATGTAGTATTATTCTTAGCTTCTCCAGCATCTAATTTTATAACTGGACATAATTTTGCAGTTGATGGAGGTATTGCTGAGGTTGGCGTCCCTGCAAATTATTTAAAAGTAGACCTTTAGCTTTTTTCCATTAAAAATTGAAGTTTTATATATAGAATATATCCTTTCATCATTTAATGAATAAATGAAAGTTATAAAGAAGTGATAAAATTGTTAAATATTTTTATTGCAGTCACTCAAATAATATGGGGATTTGGTATTATAGCTTTTTGGATATATTTTTTTCTTGTTGAAAATAAAAATCCAGAAAGGACAGAAGTATACTTAGTGTTTGAAAAATCCTTTGTATTACCTGATACATGTTGGATAACTCCTTGTTATTTCATTTCTGGTGTTGCTTTACTTTTGAATCAGCAATTTTGGGTTTTCTTTTCAATAGCAGGTGGAAGCGCGATGCTATTTTTGTTTCTTATGGACTTTTCTTTTAATATACAACAGAATAATTATAAAAAAGATAAGAGGAAAGAAAATCTTGGAGAAATTGTGATTAATATTCTATGTGCTATTTTTGGCCCTTTATATATGATATTAGGTTTCATAAATCTCTAACTTTTTTTTATTTTCTAATTTTTAAGAAATCTTAAAGCTAGTTTTTATAAAAAAAGAAATCTAAATGTATATCTATAACCTTAAAAATAAATAAAAAAAATAGGAGGTTAAACTAATGGTTAAAGTAAATGGAGCTCAATTAGTAGTTCGTGCTTTAGATAATCAAGGAGTAAGAGTTATTTTTACTCTTTGTGGAGATAATCGTATGATTTACCATTATTGTCAGGATCCTTCCTGTACAGAAATGGGGATAGATATCATTGATTTTCGTCATGAACAAGCAACAGGTCATGCTGCAATGGGTTACTTTTTAGCTACTGGTGAAGTAGGTGTATGTTCAGTTCAATCTGGACCAGGTATTACAGACTTATTCCCTTCGATTCCAATTGCATATGATGCGAGTATTCCACTTGTAGCCATCTGTTCAAGTACAGCACTTATGGATTTCGAAAAATTAGCTCAAAATGAAATAGATGTTGTTCCTTCCTTCCGTCCTGTTACAAAATGGAGTGGATATTGTTATGAAACCGCTAGAATACCAGAATATATTAATATGGCTTTTAGAATTGCAACAACTGGTCGCCCTGGGCCTGTTCTTTTACTCATTCCTTTTGATGTATTGTTAAAAGAATGTGATGACGAATTAGACATTATTCAAAGATCTTTCAAGCCAGTACAAAAATTAAGAGCCTTTTATGGTCCTTTTGGAAATATTGAACTCATAAAAAAAGCAATTGATTTACTTTTGGAAGCCAAGCGCCCATTAATCATTGCAGGAACCGGATCTGCTTTTTCAGATTCATCGTTAGAATTAAGAAAATTTGCCGAATTAACACAAATACCTGTTGGATTATGGGGTTTTGGAATGGGAGAGTTTTCACCTGACCATCCTTTATATTTTGGACCAGCTACTCCTTTGGATGGTCCTGGGACAGCTTTACTTCAAAAAGTAGATGTTGCTTTAATATTAGGCTCAAGAATTACTGAATTAATGAATTATGGTTATATGCCTTATTTCTCTGATGATGCAAAACTAATCCAAGTGGACATTAAGGCTGAAGAAATAGGACGAAATCGGGCAATTGATATTCCAATTATTGGAGATGCTAAAGGTGTACTTACTCAAATGTTAAATATTACTCAAGAAAAAATAAGTGGTCAGAGGGAACCAACTATATGGGTTAAAAATATTCAGGAATATCTAAAAAAGTTTGAAGAGCGCCTTGAAAAGGAAGGTACTTCAGATAAAACTCCGATACAGCCTCAACGTTTAGTAAAAGAAGTTCGTGATTTTATGCCAAAGAATGGAATTATTATTTTGGACGGTGGAGATACTACAATATGGGGATTAACCTATTTAAGAGCTTATTTTCCTAAATCTCTCTATTTTTCTGGTGGTTTAGGTATTCAGCATCTCGGTGGAGGAGTACCAATGGCTATAGCTACTAAATATGTTTACCCTGAAAAAAAAGTGCTTGTCCTAACTGGGGATGGTTCATTTCTATTTAATGGAAAAGAAATTGAAACTGCTCGACGATTTAATTTACCATTTGTCGTGGTTATAAGTAATGATAGACTATGGGGAATGGTTGCACGAGGACAAAAAATATCTCATGGAAAAAAATTCTTTGGATTAGGAAGTTCTTTAAGTAATGAGACCCGTTATGATAAATATGCTGAGGCTTTTCAATGTTATGGGGAATTAGTGACAGATCCTAATGAAATTCGACCTGCTTTAAAACGAGCTTTTGATTCGAATCTTCCATCAGTAATTGATGTAAGAATTAATCCAAAAGTAAATACAGTAATGAATTATCTTGCGAGAGAAGGTTATAATCCAGATAGTTGGGAAAGGAAAGTGAGGAAGAAAGCGGAGATAGTTCTTGAAGTACCACCAACAAAAAACTAGTCCTATTCTTTTTGAACAAAAATATATCTTAATCTGTGAGTATGTAGACCACCATGGCTTTCGATTTCTTCGATAATACCTGTTTCAATTACAGAAAAGGTTTTGAAATGTTCTAACAAATCTTGTTCTGTAAAATAATGAGTTGGTCGGTAAGGTTTGCTTTCAAATGTGTTTTTTTCTATTTTAGCTCCTCTACCAAAGCTACTTTCTTGCTCAGAAAACACAGTGAAAAATGCTAATCCTTTCTCTCTTAATTGGCTATAACATTTTTCTATGAATAAGACTCGTTCAGTTTTAAGTAATAAGTGTAGAAAATTATGACAAAATATTGCATCATATACATCATCATTAAATGGCATATTTAACACAGAACCTAGAATTAATTTGGAATTTGAATCAAATTCTTTAGCTAAATTCAGAGCTGTTTCAGAAATTTCAATACCAGTAACTTTATAGTCATTTTTTGAAAAAAACTTGGTATGTCGTCCATAACCTGATCCAGGAATTAGAATTTTTACAATATCATATTTTTTAAACAACTTAAGAACATAAACTGCTGTTTTACTAGGTTCAGTTCCCCAGATTTCTCCATTTTCTTGGTATCTATTATTCCAATATTCCATAAATGTTTAAAATTAGGTAAATTAAAAGATTTAATTGTTTAAAAAAATATATTTTAATGACTATTTTAAATTCCATTTTGAATATTAAAGGTAAAAATACGGATTAATTTAAAATTGTGAAAGAAGATAAGAACAAAATAACAAAAATTGGTTTAGTTGTTAACCCAATTGCAGGAATGGGTGGTAGTGTAGGATTAAAAGGAACTGACGGTGATATATATCAGGAAGCTATAAAAAGGGGTGCCACACCTGTAACACCTAACAGAGTAAGGGAATTTCTCTCTCAAATTAAAAGAAAAGCAGATATTTTTTTCCTTGTAGCACCAAACATAATGGGCGAGGATTATATTAAAGATTTCGGATTTCAATTCGAAGTTATTGGAGAAATAAGTGAATCTACAACTCCAGAGGATACTATAAGAATTGTAAAAAAGATGGTTAATAACACAATTGAAATATTAGTATTCTGTGGAGGAGATGGAACAGCTAGAGACATTTATGATGCAATTGGATTAGATAAACCGGTTGTTGCAATTCCTGCTGGAGTAAAAATGTTTAGTTCTGTTTTTTCACTTAATCCTAGAGCAGCAGCTCAGATTATAGATAAATATATCGAAGGTGTAATTGAAACACAAGAACAAGAAGTATTGGATATTAATGAAGAACTTGTAAGAGATGATATATTAGAATCGAGATTATATGGATATCTGAAGGTACCAAAAATCTTAAATCTAATCCAATCAAGTAAAATAGGTTCACAGTTTGGAAGAACGATTGAGGAAAATAAACAAGCAATTGCTCTATTTATAATAGAAACAATGAATTCTGATACTTTATATTTATTAGGACCGGGAACAACAATAAAAACTATTATGGATAATTTAAAATTGCCTAAAACCCTTCTTGGAATAGATGCAATCTGTGATAAAGAGATCGTGGGAAAAGATATAAATGAAAAAGATATTCTTAGACTCTTAAATAAATATAGTAATGCTCAGATTCTTATATCACCTATAGGAGGTCAAGGATTTGTTTTTGGTAGAGGAAATAAACAATTTACTCCAAAAATTCTTCAGAAAGTTGGAAAAGATAATATAAAAATTATTGCAACTCAGCAGAAAATGAAAGCTTTAGATTGTTTAAGGGTTGATACAGGAGATATTGAGATAGACAATATATTTAAAGGTTTTACTAAAGTAATTACTGGATATAGAGAAGAACTAATAGTTAAAATAGAATAATCTTTTATAAATAATGTTCGCTTTATAAAGTTTCAAAAGCATTAATTTCTTCGAGAAGATCTAATACTTTAAGACAATATTTATCTCTTTTTTTAAAAAGTTCTAATTCATCACGATTGTGATAATCATAAAAACCTCTACCTGTCCTAACACCAAGATGTCCTTGTTTTACTAAGTTTTCAACTTGAGGATATCTTTTATTCATTTTGTATTCTTTTTGTTTGTCTAAAATTAATTCAAGACCAGTAAAATCTTGAGACTGTACAACTCCTTGTACTGGAAATCTTACACCAATGATCGTTTTTACAGCAAAATCAATTTGTTCTGGAGTAGCCCAGCCTTTTTGAAGCATTTCATAGACCTGAACAAAAATAACTCTCTGAATACGATTAACTATAAAACTTTCTACATACTCCTTCATAACAAGTGGTTTTTTCCCTAGTTTTTCCATTAATCCAACTGATACATCAATAACTTCTTTAGATGTTTTTAGTCCAGGAATTATTTCAACTAAAGGTAATATATAAGCTGGACAGAACCAGTGGTGTATAATTAATCGTTCAGGGTTTTTTATATCCGCAATCTCATATATATTTAATCCAGATGTATTACTTGCTAAAATTGTATCTTCTCTACAATTCTTATTTAGTTCTTCAAAAAGTTGCTTTTTTATATTAGCTACTTCATTGACGGCTTCAACTACAAGATTAGCTTTTTGAACAGAACTTTCAAGATCAGATGTGAAATTAATTTTATTTAAAATAAGTGGAAGATCCTTGCTTGATATCTTTTCTAACTCTATTAACAGACTTAAATTAGATTTTATTAACTTATTAGCACGTTCTAGTGCCTTTAGATTTTTATCTACTAAGTCAACATTAAATCCATGTTGGGCGTAAACTTGTGCTATAGCGTGACCCATAGTACCTGCCCCCACAACTACAATATGCTCTATTTCATCTAAATTCATAAACACCAAATTTGAATTTATAATTGAAAATATTTATTCTTATGTAAATATAAACAGGTTTATAAAAATTTTAAATTTTAGGAAGTAGTAGATTAAATTCAATTAAAGAATTATTTTATTATATTTAATTCTCTTAATTTGTCTTCGGAAGGATTCCCAGTTTCCCAATCCCAGCCCCTAAGTTTGTAATAAGTTTTCAAATTTTCTTCTAAGTTTAATTTTACATGAACAGTTTTACCCGATTTTAATTCTTGTTTCAAGATTCCGGGTAATTTATCATCTCTTCTTGTAATTCCTAATTTACAATTGATTAATCGTTTAATGTTATTAATTCTTTCTCCCATTTGTAAAATGGATTTTTTATCATAATTAAACCCTGTAGCAGCGTTTATATGACCGACTATATGATCTAAACTAATAAAAATGAAATCACAATCAACTGCAGAGTCATCTATTGCCCTTATGTCTTGTAAAGCGATAACTCCTTTTTCTCTTCCCTTGATAAAAGGTCTACTTTTACCGATTTTAACTCGTAAGTCAGGAAATGAAATAGATGTTATTTCTACACTATACCAATCACACTTTTGATTATTTGCTCCTACACAAGACGTGATATAACTTAAAGCTTGCCCAGCAAAAGCTCTTGGATCATGCATCGGCATTTCTAAACCTTTCACGTGAGCAGCTAATTCTGGATCTACACCAAGATTTTTCGCGATTGACCTCACACCTTCAGCAAGTAAAATTCCAATTCCTTCTTTTTTTGCTATTTTCTCAATCAATTTTAATAATAATTCACCATTACCCCATCTTATCTCTTTTAAATTGATCTCATCCAATATAGATTCTATCTTATTGATATTAATATTATTTTTAACTAAATATATCAAGAATGCAATGCTTACGCCACTTGAAATTGTGTCAATACCAAAAAGATTACAATAATGGTTTGCCAATATTACCTTCTTCGAATCAAAAACACCGCATAAAGGTCCTAAAGCGGCAACTGATTCATATTCAGGACCATCGACTTTTATTTCTTTACCATTATTCTCAATTATCGTTTGTTTCCCACACCGCATAATACAGCCAGCACATCCATAATCTAAAACAGGATATAATTCTCTTAATGTTTTTCCCGTTAATTTTTCAGCAGGGAATTCAGTTTCAGTGAAATAATATGCAGGAGTATCTCCAAGGGCCATTCCAATATCAAGATAACAATTTGTACCATATAAACTATATAAAAATGGTGTTGTTGTCTTAAGAAGATTTCCTCTTTTTGATTCCTGATCTTCTTTTATTAACTTCTTCCCGATATTTGGATCTGCTACTACAACTTTTTCAGTCCCATGAATAGCGATTGCTTTCAAATTTTTTGAACCCATTAAGGCACCTAATCCACATCTACCAATTGCTCTTCCTTCATCATTAATAATTCCAGCATATTTTACCAGATTTTCTCCAGCAATTCCAATAGTAGCAACTCTAATTTTATCGTTATCTAACTCATTTTTAATTAATGATTGTGTTTCGTATGTATCTTTACCCCATAAATAATTTGCATCTTTAAATTCAAATGATTTGTCATGAATGTACAAATAAATAGGATTTTTAGATTTTCCAATGATTAATATTGCATCAAATCCACAATTCCTAAGAGAAATACAGAAAAAACCTCCTGATGTTCCTTCACCCCAAATCCCAGTTAGTGGTGATATACCAGTTACGGAATATCTTCCTGATGAGGGTCTTATTGTTCCCGTTATAGGTCCAGTAGCAAAGATTAAAGGATTTTTTTCTGAAAATGGATCATTTTTCAACACATCATAATCTTCATCTGATAATAAGTCGTACGTTAGTTTAGCGCTTAATCCTGTACCACCAAGATATTCTTTTGCAACCTGTATTTCCAAGTCTTTTATTTCAACTTTTTGATTATTTAAATTAACATATGCAATTTTTCCATTATATCCATATTGCATTTTTTCCATATTTTACTCCTCGAATTTCTATTAAAAATCTATAGAGCTACCATCCCAAGCATATTCAAATATTTTTCTATATAATTCTTCATTGATAGGACGATATGTTGTTAACGTAACCGCATCATTCATTGCATAATCTGCTAATTTATCAATGTTTTTAAAATATTCTTCCTTTTCTATTTTTGGTTCAATAATATTCTTAACACATGTAGGTCCGTCAACTGAATGTATAAAATTTTTAATCGATTGAACTAGTTGAGCCAATACATTTTCTCTTCTTATATTTTTAGTTTCAATCCCAAAAATAGGACACAATTGCATCCATTTATCAGTAACTTTTGCTTTAAAAGCAATTCCATAAGGTAAAAACAAACTGACAGCAATACCATGATGGATATTAAAAATTTTTCCAAAGCTATGTCCTAATGCATGATTTATTCCTGGAGCTTGGTTTCCATATGAACCAAAGGCTGCTAATGTAGAAGCTGTTTGCATATGACTACGAGCTTCTAAATCTTTTCCACCATATTTATAAGATCTAGGAAGATATTTCACAATTTCTTGAATACATGCTTTATTCATCGCATCAAAATAAGGATTACCCCAATTTGTTGTGAAAGATCCTATCGCGTGTGCTAATGCATCCAACCCGGTAGCCATTGTTAAGAAGGGCGGTAAATCTTTTACGAAATCTGAATCTAATATAGTAATATCAGCTAGTAATTCCTCATGTACAACCTCTATCTTTTTTGGAGGATCTCTTGAATTATCAGTTATTAGAGCAGCTGTAGCAACTTCGGAACCTGTTCCTGACGTTGTTGGTATTGCGATTAAAAACTTTATGTTTTTACGTAAACCTAGAGCTGCTCCAATACTAGGTAAAATCATAAAAAGATTTTGTTCAGGCTTTTCATATTTTACTAAAATCATCTTAGCAGTATCCATTACACTTCCTCCTCCAATAGCAATTATGATTTTTGGTTTAAATTCTTCACATACTTTTACACCTTCATCAATAGTTGATATTGGAACTTCTGGCAAAGCACCAGACCAAATTTTATATTCCATGTCGATTAGTTTAAGGTAATCATCAATAAATTTCACAAATCTTTTCGTGTTTAAATCAGTAATAATTAATGCTCTTCTCTCCTCTTTATTTAAAACTGCTTCTAAATATCGTGTAACTTTTAATAATGCTGATTTACCCGTATATATTCTTGATAAAAAAAAATTAGTTTCTAATCCTCTTACAGCTCGAGCTCCTAATATTGGCATCAGATCTTTAATAACTTGAGATTCATACCAAGTAGGCATTTTATATTCTCCCCTTCTTAATCTTTATATTATTTTTTCTAGATTATTAGATATTAAAGGCAAATTCAATAAAAAAACATTTTTAATTCATTATTTAATAGTATCTTAAATACAAAAAACATAAATACAAAACCTAATCTATACAATTGAATCTAAAATTCCTTGGTAATAAAATCATGAGAATAAAATTAAACATGAATGAAATGTATAAAGCACCTCCAGAAAAAATAATTAATCCAATAAAGGAAAGTATCAATCTGATTAATAGATACACTCCTCAAAACGAAGTGGATACTTTATTTGAACTTCTGTCTAATTATTCTAATATCCCTCAAGAATCAATCATTTTGAGTTCAGGTTCAGATGTTCTAATTAAAGAGTTTATGTTTCTTTTTTCAAATAATCGACAAATAATAATTTCTGACCCAACTTTTATTGTTATAAATAATTCAGCTCAAAATGCTGATTCAACTTTAATAAAAATTAGGTTAAATGAACCAAATTTCAAAATAAGGATAGAATCTATAATTAATGAATTGAAAACTCCATCTTTGATAGTATTTGATAATCCAAATAATCCAACAGGAAGTTTAATAATGACTCAGAATGATATTGAAACAATCTTAGAACATGAAAATGTAATCTTATTACTTGATGAGGCTTATTATGAATTCTCTAAAGTAAGTTACGTTGAATTAATAAATAAATATCCTAATCTTGCTGTATTAAGAACCTTAAGTAAATCTTTTGGATTAGCAGGGTCTGGAATTGGATATTTAATTGCGGGAGATTTGATCCGAAAAAAATTTCAAGGATTAGAGATTATGTTGCCATATCCAAGTGTTATTGCAGGTATAAAAGCCTTAGAACATCAGGATTATATGGAAAATTATGTTAAAGAGGTTGAGACGGAAAAGAAAAGAATTATCAGTTTATCCTTAGAATTAGGGATAACAGTTTATCCAAGTAGCACAAATTTTCTGCTTATGAAAACAGAATTACAAAATATTTCAGAAAAGTTAGCTGAACACGGGGTACTAGTACATGATGCATCAAATCAATTAAGCCCAGAATATTTCAGAGTTACTATTGGTTCTAAAAAAGAGAATGATTTCTTTTTAGAAGCTCTCAAAAATGTTGTTATTAAAATTAATGATTGATTATAAATTTATTAACAATAACAACAAAATCTTTTCAAATAGAATTATTTAATTATACTAAATTAAATTTTGAGATTAAGTGATAATATGGGTGATAGAATTAGTACAATCTCTATAATTGGAGCGGGTTATATGGGGCGGCAAATTATTGAGAAATCTGCTTTATATGGATATAATATTAATGTTTTTGATGTGAGTTCTGAAGGTCTAGAGGAATTTATTAATGATGTAAAAAAGAAAACGGATAAAAAAAAAGTCAAAATTCATATTAAGGTATATGACAATATTTCTGAATCAGTAAAAAATACAGACTTAATAATTGAGGCAGTTCCAGAAAAACTTGAATTAAAAAGAGAAATTTTTTCAACGATTGATAAGTCAGCTCCACCTGACGCAATAATAGCAACTAATAGTTCTTCAATTCCTATTTCAAAATTAGAAGATGTAGTTGAAAGGAAGGATAAAGTAATGAATATTCATTTCTACAACCTATTTACAATGCCATTAGCGGACATTATGAAGGGAACTCAAACAAGTGATGATACATTTCAGACAGGTAAAAATTGGGTAGAAAGTATTGATGTTACCCCTCTAGAAGTAAAAAAAGAATGTTTTGGTTTTGTTCTTAATAGAATATGGAGAGCTATTAAAAAAGATTGTCTAAAGATCTGGGCAGAAGGATATGCTGATCTTGAAACTGTTGATAAAGCATGGCCTATTTTTTGCCAATATTTCATCACAAATGATTATGGCCCTTTTAAATTCATGGATAGAATTGGATTAGACGTAATTTATGATATAGAAATGTCATATTTTAAAAATAGTGGCCTGCAAGATGATGAACCACCGAATAAACTGAAACAAATGGTTGATAAAGGGGATCTAGGAGTTAAAACGGGAAAAGGATTCTATAATTATTACTAAAATTTTATATAATAATAAATCCAATCTAAATTTCAAGTCTAAATTAATAAACAAGTAGATGATGGAAATTTGGAAAAAATACAAAAAGCGGGATTGGGAGTTCTAATAATAGGTTTAATGGTCACTATACCATGCCTGTGGTATGCGACAACAATTCCTTGGGGTATGGGCGGTACAATGGTTTCAATGGGTCTATATGTTATTTCAATTTGGTTGACTCCAGGTATAATTCTAATATTAATTGGTATAGTTGGTTTGGTGGCACCAAAACTACGTAAAAAAAAATAGAAATAGTATAAAAATAAATTATTAACACAAATAGAAAACTCAAGACTAGACTCTCATTTCATTCATCCCTTATACCTCTACTCATTTTTAGTTAGTAGAATCTAAACTTTCTTAATGAGGATATTTAGATCAAATAATTTTTTTTTGATTTTTAATTTAAAAAAGTAATTCTTATAGTGTTTATTATTTTTTAATACTAAATATGTCAGAAAAAAGAGAACAAGAAGTTCAAAGAATTAAAGAACTCGAAAGCATCAATTTGGCAAGGGAGGAAATACGAGATATAGTAATAGAAACTAAAAAAGAAGTTGAAAGAGATAATGATTTATTAGCAGAACAGATAAATAAGGAGCTTAATAAAAGAGGAATCAAATCTATTGATGTTGTTGGAGCTATAGGAGCAGGAAAAACAGCGATTCTAGAAAAAATAGTAGAAGAATTATCGAAAAAATATAAGATTTTAGTTATATGTGGTGATATTACAACTAGAGTTGATGCTGACAGAATTGAACAACATAACGTTGAAACGGTTCAAATAAATACTGGGCGAGAGTGTGCCTTAAATGCATATCACATTTATCAAATTCTTAAAAATAAAGACTTGAATAACTATGATTTAATATTTATAGAAAATGTAGGCAATTTAATCTGTCCCTCCGATTTCAAACTAGGAGCTGATAAAAGAATAATTATAGTTTCAATTACTGAAGGTGAATGGGTCGTTGAAAAACATCCTATGCTCTTTAAAATGTCTGACATTGCTATTATTAATAAAATAGATCTCTTAGAGAGATTGGGAACAAATATTAATAAAATGATAAACGATGCTAAGAATTTCAATCCTAATATCAAAGTAATAACAACAAGCGCTAAAACAGGTAAAAATATTGACAAATTAATAGAATATTTGGAGTTATAGAAAACTTTTTAGTGAGGAAACTATGAGAAAAAAATTAAAAGAGATTGAGAAAATAATTAGTGATTTAGAATTAAATTCTCAATCTCAAATTCAAGAGCTATTAAATGATTTCCTAAAAACTCAGTTTAAACAAAGTAGAATTGAAAATTTCATAGGAGATTATCCTACATTCATAGAACCAGTATATCTTGAGGAGAATGTTAAAATTGGTGATGATGTTCTTTTAGGACCAAATGTCTACATTGGAAAGAGTTCAGAAATAAAGGATTATGTAGAAATATCAAACTCAATTATTTTTGATAATGTGTTAATTGATGAAAATATTAAGTTGGATAACTGTATAATTGGAAAAAATAGTTCAGTGAGCTGTAAGAATACTCCGATAGATAATTGTGTTGTAGTTGGAAATGTGAAAACTAAAGAAGAACTCTACAAGATTATGTATAAATTCAAGTAATAATAATTAATCTTGATTTCCTAATTATTATGAAACTAATTGGCTATTATTATGAATAATGACAACCATTTTGAGATCAATCTAAAAAGATGGAATGAACTAGTAGATATTAATGCAAAGTCAAAGATGTATGACTTAGAAGGATTTAAATCTGGAAAGTCTTCTCTCCTTTCAATAGAGCTTAAAGAATTGGGAGATGTAAAGGGGAAATCTTTATTACATCTGCAATGTCATTTTGGAATGGATACACTTTCATGGGCGAAGTTAGGTGCTAAAGTAACTGGCGTAGATTTTTCAGATAAAGCTATTACTCTAGCTAATCAATTAAGTAAAGAATTGAATATCCCTGCAACATTTATCAATGCCAACATATATAATCTCCCAAAAATATTAACTGAGAAATTTGATATAGTTTTTACTTCATATGGTACTATTAATTGGTTACCAGATATATCTAAATGGGCTCAGATTATTAGTGAATGTTTAAAACCTGGTGGAATTTTCTATATAATAGATGGTCATCCTTTTGGTTTTATAATTGATGAAAAGCAGGAGCCTTTCAAGGTGGGTTTTAATTACTTTTCTGAGGGAAAACCATTATTTTTTGAAGAAGAAGGCGCTTATGCAGATCTTTCGGCAGAGTTAAAAAATCAAGCCTCTTATGAATGGAATCATACTATCAGCGAAATTATAAATGCGCTATTAAAAGCAAATTTGGAATTAGATTTTCTTCATGAATTTCCATTCAGTTACCATAATATACATCCAGATATGAAAGAAAGAGATGATGGGTATTATGAGTTTCAAAATTTTAAATTTTCTGTACCAATGATGTTTTCGATTAGAGCTTATAAGAAAATTTAATATATCTAAGCTTTAATTTACCCAATTCCAGATTTGGAGACTTTCAAATTAAAAAAAAATAAAATAAGAAAATTTATGAAATATTTATGGGGGTCCTGTCCAAGGAATAGGAAGTGAAACTGTTAAGTTGATAAAAATTAACGCATATAATGTAGAAAAGGTAATTTTAAACAATAAAGTGGCAGTCTCTGTCATCAATCCAACTACATAACTTGTATCAATAGTAACATTTATACTTTGATCAAATGTTTGAGTGAATGAATGAAAAGTGTTTTGATAAGGAACTGGGGAACCGCCTATTTTTGTATACCATGGAAGCGCACTTGCATTGCTGGTTGTTTCTGTGTGAATTTCAGCATTTAAAAATACATTATTAATTGCATATAATCCCATATTACTAACATTAAACCTTATTGTCATTATAATAGTATCATCTGAAAAGTCTGGGTCAGGATTTACTCCTGGATCTCGATCAAAGCCAAAGTCATCATCAAGATATAGTCTGAGATTTAACCCACTGAATATTATACTTCCAAAATATCCTAAAATTATCAAAATAGCAATAATTCCTAGTATTTTAAAGATGGTGCTGAATCTAAATTCCTTTTTAACTTTAACCCGAATTTCTTTCTTTTTATGTAATTCAATAGCTTCTATTAAATATCTTATACTTCTTATGATTGTTGCTCCTAAAAATAACCAAGCAATCACTTGTAAACCTAAAAAAACCTGAAGTAATGTGATATCAATATAGAAAGTTCCTAAACGCCTTCCGGGGTCAAAACCTCCAAAAATGTAGAATAGGAAAATTCCAGAATAAATTGTTATGCCAAATCTAACAAGACGATTTGCTGGAGTATCCTCAGGAAAAGCATGACTTAAAATAGAGATAATCACACCAATAATTCCAAATACTATAATACCTATTCTATAAGCTTCTGAAACAGTCAATATACCGTATAATTCAAGAAAATAAAACAAAAGAAGTGGAACAGCGAGATAAAATATCGCAGAAAGAATTCCGTGTAAAATCATTTTACCATATTGAATTTCCATAATTTTTCAAACCGTTTTAAATTTTAATCTTCTAAATTAAATGGAATATTATCCTAAATATCTCTTAGGTTTTATTTAAATGTTCTGACTATTAGGCTAATTTTAAGTATTTTTAACTATCATTAAAAAGAGAAAGGAATATTATCAATACTCTTCCATCCATAAACAGATTCAAGGTAGTTTTCTCCATCTATATCTAAAAATCTATCTCCAATATATCTTGCTCCAAGCTTTCTATAGAATTCTTTAGCAGGATTTTCCTTAAAAACCCAGACTATCATGCTATAAATATTGTGATTTAAAAGAAATTTAACTACTTGTGAAACTAAAAATGTTCCAATATATCTTCTCTGACAATTTTTTAACACGTAAATTGCTAATAATTCTCCTTCATATTTATCAATTTCACTTATTTGCTCTGCGATATTTAACTTCTCAGTTCTACCCCAAGTAAGGCCTACAATTTCTTTATCTTCTTTTTCAGCAACAAACATTATGTCTTTCTTAGTTAAATTTCTTATCCTTTCTCTCCATCTAGATTCTACGTATTCATAGGTTCTTTTTCGGAGAATCTTCTCAGAAACAAGATTAGAATATGTTGATTTCCAAGTATCTACTAATACTTTTGCGATTCCAAGCGAATCTAAAGGTTTAGCCTTTCTAAAACTAATCGATCTTGGTAACATTGAAATTTAAAAAAAATTTAAAAATTGATACTGTATATGAGTTAAAAATTTTTAATTATTAATTTCTATTAAAATTGTTATAAACTTAAGAATATTTTAAAATTATTAATATTTATAAAATAACGAAACCAATAAACAATTCAAATGAAGATATTAGCTATCAATGGCAGTCCTCACAAAGATGGAAATACTTGTAAATTAATCAATGAAATCTTTCGAGGTGCAGTGGGAAACAGTCATATATGTGAGATTGTTCATCTTATAGATTTACATTTAGATTATTGCAATTGGTGTGGCAGTTGCAGTGAAACGGGTATTTGTGCAATTGATGACGGTTTTAAAGAACATCTCAAACAAATTTTTAAAGCAGATGTTTTAATTGTAGCAACACCTTCTTCTACTCGCTCGGTGACAGGATATATGAAGAATTGGTTAGATCGTTTCTGTAATAGTCAACTGATATATAGAGTGGATGAAAATAAAGAAGTAACCAAAAAATCACGTGTACCAACCAATAAAAAGGCTATAATAATCGTACAAGGTTGCACTAATTTGTTTCAAGAAACAATTGAACCAATAAATGTAGTAATGAATGTTTTAGAAATCCCTGTTATTGAAAGACTTATTGTTCCTAATGTTGGTCTAACTGAGGAGGATTCTGTTGATAAGAGGGATGATGTAATGTTTAAGGCGTTTAAAATCGGGCAAAATCTAATTTAGTATAATTTAAGAAAATACTTTCATATCCTTTCAACTTGCATAATAGTTCGTGAAAGCACACTTTCACGATCTTTTATGTCACTATAGAAATATCACTATGTTCTCTTGATATTATATATAGAGATCCAAATTTGAATAATATTTTTTAAAATATAATGTGAAAAATTAATAATCAATAAAAGAAGGATAATAATATGCCCCTTAAAAAAGAAGCAATACTTATAATAGCATCAACACTTTGCTTGTATATTCTTATTTTGGTATTTTTCCTATTAACACCATTTTCTGATGTTTTTAATTTCATAATTAGATTTGGATCCATATTTGGATTTACATCCATGTTTATAGCCACTATGATGACTCCTTTTGCAGTTCAATTATACAAATTTTTTGGGAAACCTTTTATCAAAATACATCACCTCTATTCAATTGCAGGTCTTATACTAATCACTCTCCATCCAATAGCATTCGCAATTATGAGGTTAGATATTACTGTTTTTGTACCAGATTTTACTTCTTGGTATGGTTTTTGGTCATTAGGTGGAAGATTAGCACTAATTTTAATCTATATTGCTGTCTTAGGTGCTCTATTACGTAAGAAAATACAAAAAAATTGGAGAATTATTCATGTATTAAACTATGTAGCACTGTTTTTAGCATACGTACATGGAGTTCTTATAGGAACAGATTTTCAAAATCTTGGTATTTTGATAATCTTTACAATTATGATAATTCTCAGTTTTAGTGTTCTGATTTATAAAAGATATCTCAGTTATAAAAGGAAAAAATAGGATTGATTTTATCTAGAATAACTAAAAACTTAACCTCTGATAAAAAAAACTAAGTCTCTTTATATGGAAATCATAGCTAAATAATGTCCATCTTCTTCCTTACCAAGGATCTTGCATGAAAATCCCATTTCCAAAGTAATTTCTTTAAGTTTATCAGGATCTATCTGTAAATTTTGGATTTTATCTCCCATGATATTTTTGTATTTTATCTGATACACCATCACACCACCATATCTTCCTAACTTTCGGTTTTTTTCCTGATATTTAAGAATAATTTGTTCTTTAATTGAAGGAAAATCTATTGAATCAAGAATTATATTTCCCTCTGGATTCAGGAGAGTTTTACAGTAAGATAAGAATTTTTTCATTCCATTTAAACTCTCCACAAACCCGATTGAACGTCCTAGTAAAAGGATGGTATCAAATGAGCCCACTTTTAAATTATAACAATCTGTACATTGAACATTTTTTATTCCTCTTTTTTTCATTATCTGACAAGCATGAGAGGATATATCAATTGCATAAACCTCAAGACCCAATTTTTGAAGTTCCAAGGCATGTGGTCCAACTCCTGCTCCAATATCTAAAACTTTACCTTTACATAATTTTAGTGCTTGTTTTTCTATACTTAAAAAATTTTCAGGCCCTCTAAAGAAATATTTAATAGGTACATTCCACTCTATTCCATCATCTCGACATAATGTGACCTCAACTTCTTTTTTACCGTTATAAAAATCCTCAAGAGCTATACCAAAAGGTTCATATGCTTTTTCAATCATAATATTATTCTAGATAGAAGAAATTTTAATCTTGATGCATTTTTGATCTAATTTTTTTTACATACTCTTAATTCTCTTTTTTAATAATGCCCTGAAATGAAGAAAATTGATTAAATATTGCTTTAGCATCTCCTTCAATCTTAGCAAAAATATTAACTGGACTTGCAGCAACTGGTTTATCTCCAGAACTCGCGGGGGTTGGTCCCCAAAAAATACAGAACCCCTGACCGCCAATCCAATAACCAACATCTCCAATATCGCACTGAGTTTGGGAATTTTCTGCTGGGATTGCGACAGGGCAATCACCATAAAGTTCCTCGCCCCATCTAGATAAATTAACCTTAAATGGAAGGGCATCCCAAATTGCTTGACATGTTTTAGGATTTTTATCAATTAATAATCTTGCTTTTACTTCTCCGATTTTATCATTTTCAATTATTATATATTTCATGATATAATCTCAAAAATTATGTTTTAACAATATATAGTAATTATTAATATTTAAACAGAATAAATAAGACAATACAAATAAAACTAAAAAGCATAGTGGAATTTTCTTAAAACAATACTCTTTTAATCATAATAATTTAATAAAAGTGTTTTAGAATATGGTACAAACTAATGATGATGAATTACCCCTAAATCCAATTGAAGCCCAAGGTTTATTGATTAAAGCTTTTTATAAGAAATTTGGAGAAGAAGCATTACCTATTATAAAAAATGTTTGCAGGAAACAAGGAAAGTCTCTTGGGCTAAAAATTAAAAAGAAAATTCCGAAGAACAATTTAACTTCTGTTGCTAAAGCATTTTCGAATAGTTTTGACCAAAATTTCGTGAAAATAATTTCGATCTCAGATGAAAAATTCCAGATTCGTGGGACTAAGTGTCCATTTGGTCTTGAAAATACTTCTAGAGAATTATGTGAAGCTGTTATGGTTATTGACCATGAATATTTTCAGGAAGCAGTTAATGATAAGGTCGAACTTAAAATTCTTAAGACTGTTGCAGTAGGTGATCCATATTGTGATACTGTTTACGAGATAAAGAAATAATAATATTCTCTATTATATAATATAATATGATTTTAGAGAAAACTGTTGCATTAGTTAAACAGATTTATAGAATCCGTAAGATTATTTCTCCTAAAGCTACAAAAGTTGTTATTGGATTAGGTTATACAGGAGTAGAAGTTACTACTTATGCTTATGAACCATTTCTAGGATTAGCCTCGACTTTACCAAATATAATTAAAAATATGGATTGTAATAAAATAGAATTTGGTGGGAAACTTACTGATAAACCGGTTAGTGAATTGCTTAACTGGTCTCTTAAAACTCCGAGCTTAGAAAAAATCATTGGAATTGCTACTTTGAATAGTGTATCCCAACATATCCTAAGAATAATTAATCCTTATAAGAAACTAGAGGGAAATATATTACCACACTTGAACATTGATAATCATACAAAAATAACCTTCATAGGTTTAATTAGACCACTGATAAAAGATGTAATGAAAATCACTCAAAAAATAACCATAGTGGAAGATAACATTTCAATTCCCCCGCAATTTAATCATTTCGAATTGAAACAGGATATAAGTCAATTCAACAATGAGAACTTATATACAGATATACTATTTTGTACAGGAACTAGTCTAATAAACAATACACTTGAATTTATTTTAGAAAAATTCAGAAGAAAAGCTCGAAAAATAATTTTAATAGGTCCAACTGCTAGTATGATACCTGATATCCTATTTGATTACGGTATAGATATAGTTGGAGGCATGAAGATCATTAATTCAGAAGCTACACTACAAGTTTTACAAGAGGGAGGGGGTACTAAATTATTTAAGAAATATGGAAAGAAATATAATTTGTTGAGGGAATGAAATCATATAAATTCTTGATTTTCTATAAGATTTTTATAAAAAAAAATATTTTATAAATTCTTATAAAATGGAAGATTTATCTTTCAAAGTAATTGTTATTGGTCCTGCAGCAGTAGGAAAATCAAGTCTCATCCGAAGATTTGTTGAAGATAAGTTCACTTTGGCTTATAAGTTTACTATTGGTGTGGATTTTTCGACTAAAACTATAGAATATGCACCAAAAAAGAAAGCTAGAGTAACAATTTGGGATATTGGTGGTCAAGATCGTTTTAAAACATTACGTCGCAATTTTTACGAGGGTACTCATGGAGCATTAGTAGTATTTGATCTTTCAAGAGCTCAGACATTCTCAAAAATGAAACAATGGATATCTGATATGAACCAAATACTTGAGGAAAAAGTTCCAACAGTGATTTTAGGCAATAAGGCGGATTTGATTTCTGAGATTGGTGAAATTATCAACCAGGATGAAGCTATAAGATTCGCTGAGAATGTAAATAGTATATACATTGAAACTTCAGCAAAAACAGGTGATAATGTTGAAAAAGCATTCATTGAACTTGCTCAAATGATAATAGAAAATACTCATAATGAATGAATTCTCCTACTATTTTTTGATTTTATCGAATTGAAAAAGTATTCCTGTTTATATTAAACGTTCATTTGTATATTTGGAACGAGAAAGGAGAACTAATTTATATATAAAGTTTGTTAAAAACAACTATTTAATAAAGTTAAATTTATCTGGTTAATAAAAAATTAAAATATTATAAAAATTGTTAAAAATTGTGTAAAATTATTGAAAGTGACATAAAATCAATGAAAATTACACAAAATTAAGATTGTACCAATAAAAGTATTTTCAAAACCTTAATAATTAACATGATCTCCACATATGTATGATTTCTCTTTTAAAATAATTATGATAGGGCCGGGAGCCGTTGGAAAATCTTCGCTCATTCGTAGATTTGTTGAGAATGAGTTCTCTTTTAATTATAAATTTACAATTGGAGTAGAAATTAACTCTAAAATGGTGGAATATAGAAAGGGAGTATTTGCTAAACTTACAATTTGGGATATAGGAGGACAAGATCGCTTTAAAATATTACGTAGAAACTTCTATGATGGTACTCATGGAGCATTAGTGGTATTCGATCTCTCTAGAGCTCAGACTCTTCCAAAAATGAAACAATGGGTTGCAGATATGAACCACATACTTGAAAAAGAAATTCCAATGGTGGTTTTAGGTAATAAGGTTGATTTACTCTCGAAGATTGGCAATGTAACTGACCAAGTTGAGGCTAGATCTTTTGCTGAGAAGATTGGGAGTATTTATATTGAAACTTCAGCTAAATCAGGTAATAATGTCGAAAGAGCATTCGCTGAACTCGTTCAAATAATAGTAAAAAATGCTTTAGATGAGTGAGTTTATTCTTGTTTTTTTAATTTAGTCGGATTAAAAATTAATATATATTTAAACTCGACGTTTTAGAAAATATTTAAATATCAAATTGAGATTATTTAATAGAATTGTATTATAGATTTTTAGACTAGTATGTCACTTTATGTATTTAAGGTCATATTAATTGGACCTGGAGCTGTTGGGAAAACATCACTTTTACACAGGTTTGTGGAAGATAAGTTCTCCTTTAGATACAAACTTACGATAGGAGCAGACTTCCTTTCAAAGATCATTCAAAAAAATGAAGAAACCATAAAGCTGCAAATTTGGGATATTGGAGGCCAGGATAGATATAAATTTTTAAGAGCAAGCTTTTTTGATGGAGCTAATGGAGCATTAATTGTTTTTGATCTTTCAAGATGGCACACATTTGAAGAACTTGAGGAATGGTTATCAGATCTACGTGAATATGCTGGTAAAAAGATTCCTTTTGTTTTAATTGGAAATAAGGTTGATTTAATTGACAAGAAAGACGAAATATACGAACGTGAGAGTGCTCAAGTTTTTGCTAAAACTGAAAGTACATATTATATTGAAACTTCTGCAAAAACAGGTGAAAATGTAGAAGCGGCATTCTTAGACTTAACAAATAAAATGATAAAGAATATACAAATAAAATAAAATTTTCTATTCATCAATGATTTTTAGTGAAGCAAATGATAAAAGATTTGTATAAAATTTAGCTCGATTTCTCTTTATCATTTCATTCCTAAGATCTTCATACTCAAAAGATAAATCATCTAATTTCTTTTCTATGATGGATATATCTTTTTCAAGAAACTTAATATCTTCCTGTAATTTTTTTATTTTATCCAATCTTTCTTGCTTTTTTAGTTTGTCCGTGATTTTTTCTATATTTTGGATTTGTCGAGTTGTTGGTATTTTATTTTTATTTCTTTCAAGCAATTGGTTTAAAGAATTTAGTTTTAAATTTAAAGTTCTCTTCTTATGGGCATAAATTTTCTCTTTTTTCTTTATTTCATGATTGAAGATACTATCATTTAAACCTTTAATTTCTCTTTTCCAGTTTGAAGTTTTTGTTTTAACCATTTTTTTAGCTTTTTGCTGCAATTCACTAATAAAATTGTAATCTAAAAGAAATCTTTCTTGAACATTATCAAATAAGAAATAATGATTAAGATTGTTGATATCCAAAACAAAATCAGCGACATTTTTTAGCTCATTGCCATTTTCATCAACAATTATTGCTACGATTTGATTTTCAATAATATAACCTTGAAATTTAACTGAAAAGATAAAAAGGTACATATTCTGTTTCGATTTGAAGCCTGAATCATCAAATCTTTCTAATACATTTCTTTTGATTTTCAAGACGCTAAGATTTCCATTAAATTTGTCGCTTATACAATAATCTAAAATATTATTGATTAATGGATGACCTAGAGCAAAAAATTCAACTTCCTCTTTTTTCCTAGCGAGGTCTAAATTGAATGTTCCATGATACTCATTTATAAATTTATAATGAGGAATTTCCAATAAAATGTCCTCTATTTTAATTTTTGTTAAGAATTCAGAATTGTACTTAATATCTTTTAAAGATCCATACCTCTGATTATCAAGTTTAAAGAATTCTTTTATTAATAAATATAATTCATTATGAGAGAGTTTTACGTCTATACATGATGCTAATGAGGTAATTAAACCTTCCATTTGAAATGATCTTTTATCAATCATTAAATCATCTAATTGCATCTCAATTTCCTTAGCTCTTTTTATTTCTTCATCTAATGTTCGATAAAATTCGTTTAATTTCTTCCGCTTTTTCCCATCTTCTTCAGCAAAAACCACACCTTTAAAATCCCTTTCAATTATACCTATGATAGGTTCTAAAATTCCAATAGATTCTTCAAAAAGATTTATTCTTTTTATTATAGCGTGTATTATATCAGTCTCCACTGTTCCTTCCATAAAGATGTTGTAAATGTAGATTTCTTTTGACTCTTGACCAATTCTATCAAGCCTACCAATTCTTTGTTCAAGTTTCATAGGATTCCATGGTAGATCATAATTTATAAGAACACGACAAAATTGAAAATTTCGACCTTCACCACCAATTTCTGTTGAAATTAGGATAGAATACTTGTCGCTTGATCTAAATCTCTCAACTGATTCATCTTTTTGTATTTTATCTAATCCTCCGAAAAATAATTCAACTTCATAATCATGATTATGATGTTTTATTAATGATTTTAAAAATTTCAAAGTATCAACAAATTGAGTAAAAATTATTACTTTTTCTTTAGGATTTTGTGAATATATTTGTGCTAATAATTCAATTAATTTATCTGATTTCGAATCATAAGGTAGAGCTTTTAATTTATCATAATATTCTTTTAATATTTTCTCTTGATTAATAAGTTCTGAGGTTTCTTGTTTTTTTTTCTTAGTCTCCACATCGTTAAAAATATCAAATAATTCTGAATCAAGATATTGTTCTTCTAATTCTGTTTCATAAAATTCAGGATCCCCTTCCTTTAGTATGCTAGTATCAAGAAAAATATCTTTATACTTATCAATTTGCTCTAATCGTCTTTCTAAACTCTTTAAAAATGCATATTTTGAACTGGTTAATAGTTTCTGGAGTGTCGTAATAATAAAACCAATCCCTGCATTTTCTTTGGTTAAGGAAGAGTTATAAATCTTAGCAAGATAAAGTCGTATTTCGTTATATACATCTATTTCTTGTTGAGTGGGGTACACCATGATTGTGTTGACAATACGTTTGTTTAATAAATCTTCAGAAAATACGTTTTTCTTGCGGTTCCTAATTAAATATTTAGATAAAGTATGATCCTCTTCAATTTTTTTCAATAAATCTAATTTAAAAGAATCATTATTAATTTGAGAGAGAACTTGGTTAATCTCTTTTTTTCTATCTATGTATTTGAGATCTTTTAGAAGTTTTATGGTATTCTTTACTTCAAAATTGTTTAATTTATCAATGTTATTCAAATTTGAAATTAACAGGTTTATAAAAGGAGTATTCTTTCGAAAATGTTCGAATTCACTAAAATTTTCAAAAATTTCTGGATGGATAAGTTCAATTAGTGAAAATAATTCAAATGAGTGTAATTGTAAAGGAGTAGCAGTTAATAAGAGCATACCTTCTGAATTTGTACTTAAATTTCTTGCTAGTTCATAATTAAGAGTTTCTCGATAATTACCTGTCATAGCGTTAATGAGATAACGTCTTAAATGATGTGCCTCATCAAAAATCACAATATCCCATGAAATACTTGATAAAAGATCAATATATTTTCGATTTCGTGCAAATTGAAGTGAACAAATAATTAAATTATCATAATAGAAAGGATTTTGGAGAATTTCTGTATGTTTATAGCTGCCCTTACGTTTTAACTCTTTAATTTTTTTTCCATCATACACAGTGAAATTGATATTGAATTTATTTTGCATTTCAAACTGCCATTGCTTAACTAATGATGCAGGGACTATTATTAAAACACGTTCTGCTAAATCTCGTGCCATCATCTCCTTAATATAAATACCTGCTTCAATCGTTTTTCCAAGGCCAACCTCATCTGCTAGAATAATTCTAGGAAAATGTTCCTCAGATAAACGATGTGTTACATTGATCTGATGTGGCATTAGTGAAAGGCGAGAATTGGTGATGCATTTTATTTGATATGACTTATAATAAGAGTAGAATAAATTTGCCCAATATTTTATCAAAAAATTCTGCGGGGGATCAATTCTTTGACTTGAAATTAGAGTTTCTATAGGAGTTTCAAACTTAGAATAAATTTCGTCTTCCAATATTTGAGAAATTTTACCATTTTCCATTAAAAATTCATAAGAAATGATCCCATCCTTTATAAGGAAATCTTTCTTATTTATAAAACCAATTCCTTGCTTAGTTACTATTTTATCATCAATCTCAAAAACATAGTGGATAAGATCAATCGGATGTATAATTTTTATTATATTATTTTTAAATGAAACTTTATACTTAGTAATAAATCGAGTATCATTGTCGTCTAAAGATTTTGATGTAGGGATCTCTAATTTTTTAATTACACGCCCTATCCCCAAATCAGGATTTAGTCTAAATATAACTAGATTACCAACGTTAAACTTTTGTCCTTGACAATATATATTAAAACATTTAGTAAATCTCGACTCTAATTTATTTCCGCAGAAAGCACAGTTTGCCTTTAGAGGATTTATCTTTGAAACCATTATCTTTATGTTGTATATAATATGAGAAAATGTAAAAAATTTGGGATTTTAAACTAAAATTAGGTTAAAATCACCTAAATGATCTAGGAGTCTTAGTGGTGTTTTAGTTTCCTCTTATTATGGAAAAATACGCCACCAACTGTGATAATTGAAACAAAGAATATGGATAAAATGTTGATACCAGGTATCTGCTGAGCCGTTGATTCCTCCTCATAAATAGGGAAATTATCCATACTCCCTGATGATCCACTAATTAAGTACGGAGTATCTCCAATACCATCATTATCTGCATCAACACCTGTATAATCATCCCACAAATTGCCAATAGTACCATTATCCCACGAATTCAAGGTACCATTATCTTGGGCATTAATATTATTCCCACTAAATATGTTTAAGTATATTTTATTATCGCTTGAATAATTGTTAAGACCAACCCCAAATAAACCATTATTAATGATCTGGTTTTGAACGATGGTGTTATTTGACCCCCCTAATCCAAAAAATGAAACAATATATATCCCAATAGAACCACTATTCGAAATTATATTTTCTCTTATAATAGTATCTTTCGTTTCTTGTAAAATTATGCCAAGAGATAACGTATCCACTACCCTATTTTGTATAATCGAGTCGCCCTGATCAAGGAGAGTCATGATACCTATTCCATTATCTAAAATTGCATTGTCAAAAATTAAAATGTTGTGGTTGTAAATTGATGTTATCCCAATCTCACAATTGGTGATCTGGTTATCTATTATTTTGTTATTATTGCTTACCATTAACTGTATTCCACTTCCAGTATTCGAATTGCGGATAATATTATTTTCAATTGTATGATTATTGCTATTTTCTAAATAAATTCCATCCGCATGATTATCATAAATTTCCAAATTGTATAATATTGAATTATTCACATTCGATAATTTAATTCCGTACATCCAGCCATTATATATTGTACAATTCCTAATTTTAAAAAACACATTAGAATTTCTTATCTCAATCCCATTACTTAATTTTTGGCCATCAATTTCTAAATCTTCTATAATATAAGGATCAGTCCATGTTCCTAATCCCGTACACCAATCGTTTTCAGCAGCTATTTTACTCCAATTATATTCTGGGATGGTATCATCTATTAAAATTGTGTTGAGGGTAAGAACTGGTGTTACACTCCAATTGCATAGATAAAAGGGTAAGATTTTCATCGGATTTTGCAGAAATCCTGTTAAGTCTGAATTATAAGCGTGAAGTACGTGTGAGAAAAATAAATACGCATAAGGCATATCTTCTTCAACCAATATTTCTTGTATTCTATCATACATGTTTTTCCTTACTATAGGATCAGGTTCCTGTAAAGCAGCATCCATTAATAACTGAACATTATCATTTATAATATAGGGATTTCTTCCCGCCTCGATGGCAGAGAAATAACCATTGTACATCACAGCATTTAAACCAGCGGATCTATTAGAAGTTAAAACATTAATAAAATTTATAGGATGATTATAATCAGGGTGAAGTTCAGGGTGACCTGGTATTAAATCAAACCAAAAAAGTTGAAGCTCAGATCTCTTATGAGGAGGCCATTCTAAAATTGTAAAAAGATATTCATACCAAGTTAATCCCGCATCTGTAACCTCAATACCGATCAGATCGAGACAATCGGTGAGAATAACAAGCATTTTTTCATGTGCAACATTTCCAATGGAATAGGTATAATTAAATGATGCAAAAGTAGCCGATGACCAAGCCGATTCATTAGTTCCGAGATATGTTGGATCCCATCCTATTCCATATCCCATAGTTTGCATTTTCATTCTTGCTTTAGTAATATTAAAATCTGCCGTGTCAAATGAGGAATTTGCATATAAAAACCCTTCTGGTATGATAGATCTCAACCTTTCTACTCGACCATTTGTAATATCCTCAATTACATAAGTGTAATTGATGGCATATGAAATGGCTTGTCTAAATGTAGAATCAATCCAATAGTTATTCATACCTAAATAAGTACCCCCTCCTTCACTTATTCCTGAGTCTAATAGAACAATATTTGGATTTATTTCAAAGGAATTTAGATAAGAATCTGCTGGGTTTTTTAGAAAATCAATATCACCATCTAAAAGTGCAGTGTTTCTAGCATCTGCATCACTAATTATTGTAAAATTCATTCTGTCTATATCTGCTCTCCCCTCTCGATAATTATCATAAGCATGAAAATTAACTTGGATACCTGGGTTATAACCCTCATACACAAACGGACCGGTACCAACTATATAACCAGAATTAATGTCAATAAATGTTGATGGGGGCGTAGATGTAGGAGATAATATACTAGACCCAGTAAATGTAAGTAAAGATTCAAACGGGGTATAAATATCGTTTAAAACAAATTTGACAATATCTCCTCCAAGAATTTCAGTTCTGTTTATGATAAGTTTTTCAACTTCATCATCTTTGTCATAAAATTTGTAGAGATTACTAAATTCAGTTAAATTATTTTCAACGAAATAATTAAGTCGATCAAAGCTAGACTTTACTGCCAAAGCATTGAAAGGTGTCCCATCATGAAAGAAAATACCGCTTTTAAGGGGAACAATATAATTCCATGTACCATCGGGATTAGGACCTGCCCATGTACCAAAATCAGATGCTAATTGTGGTATCAGTGGGAAGCTTGGATCACTTAAATTAAAGCTATATAATCCTTCAAAAACTTGATAAATCACATCAAAAGAGGCTAGATCATATGCATTATGGGGGTCAATATCTAATGGTTGATGTTCCATGCCATAAACAAATGCACGTTTTATAGATCTGTTACTAATTCTAATTTCCTCAACGATCTGATTCTTTAAACTACCTGGGTAAACTTGATCTTTAAGAATCAATGGTAAACTATAAAATAGGAAGAATATTGTTAATAGAAAAGTCAAAAATCTTTTTTTTATCATAATAACTCGACTTAGATTTTCGTTATTTGAAATCTAAGAAATAATTGCTTTTAAATCTAATTCCTCTCCACAAAAAGGACAATAGTTGTTTAGTGGTTTTCTTTGAGTAACCATTATCTTTATATTAATTGTTAACATATCCAATAGTAAAAATTTTATTATTATGGATTTAAAGTGATAGAAAATGTCTAATGCAGGGATTAAACCAACATATATAGGAACAAACGAAAATTTGGTTTTCGTTGTTCCCAAAGAACTATTTAATATGAGCTTAGGTCCAGCAGAAGTGTTAGATCGTGAATCTGCTAAGTTATTTAGTAAATATATCAGAGGAACATTTAAAGGCTTTCAGCAAGCAAGAAAAACAAAATATGGTAATGAAAATAATAAAAAGACTGAAACAACTTCAGATTTTTGGGAAATTTTTGAGAAAAAAGCAAAGGATCTTAATGTTGATCTAATAGGATATACCCCCGTTAATGAGAATTATATTTTCAAGGATCTTAAGGTATATGGAGTTAATGCAATTATACTTTCTATGGAAATTAAATGGGATAAAGTCAAGAAAGCCCCTGGAGCGATTTGTGAAATAGAACTGTTTCGAGTATATAAAGAATTAGGTGATGTTACAATTGAATTAGCAGAATATATGAAAGAACAAGGTTATAAAAGTGAAGCACATCATCCTTTTGGTGGAAAACTTCTATATGGACCACATGTGGTAGCAGCTAATTTAGGAATAATGGGAAGAAATGGGTTAATTATTACACCTGAATTTGGACCTCGACAAAGATGGAGCATAATCACCACTGATGCTAAAATTCCCATAACAAAAGAAAGAGATTTTAGTGAGTTAAAAGATTTCTGTGAAAAATGCGGCGCTTGCGTGAGAGAATGTAAAGGAGGGTCTGTCTATGAGAAGCCAATCGTAAAAGAAAATGGTATAACCACACATATAGATCGATCAAAATGCATTCAAAGCATTTTAGACAACAATTATTGTAGCTATTGCTTAAGGATTTGTATGCCTTC
>JBHLNL010000238.1:0-2924 GCA_048941605.1 Promethearchaeota archaeon
TAAAGAAAAAATTGGATGATAGATAGTCAATATATTCCATTTAAAGTTTTTATCCCATAATTTCTTCCTCATATTTCTTTCTTCCCTCTATTAAATAATCTGGAATTGGAGCATCCCACCAGCCCATTACAGAGTTTCCAATATAGGGAAAAATTCGTTTTACTAGAATCCCTATTACTGATGGACATTCAGAATTAATTTTTTAATTATTCCTTATATTTTTTTGAAAATTCAGTGTGCCCCCTCTTTTTATAAGATAAATTTCAAGATTTAAATTTATATACCATTTTTAGGTATTTTATTATACTTAGTCGATGGGTAATGTGCCTTCTGTTTTAGAAAAAATACGTGTTTTGGGAGAGAATTCAAAATATGATATTTGTGCTAGCACAGCGTCTAGCCGTACTGATAAATACCCAAAACTTTTTGGAGATTCAAAAAGTTGGATTGGGGCTACTGCTAGTGGGGGAATTTGTCATAGCTATACTCCTGATGGACGTTGTATGAGTTTATTTAAAACTCTTTATACTAATAAGTGTATATATAATTGTAAATATTGTTTTTCCCATAATTGCAAGAAAAAGTTAAGTTTTACACCAGAAGAATATGCTCGTACATTTATGAAACTATATTCCATGAATGTGGCTGAGGGAGTATTCATTTCATCAGGTGTATGTGGAAGTGCTGATGCGACAACAGAAGAGATGTTAGAAGCAATTCGGCTTCTTCGGTTTAAATATAACTTCCAAGGATATGTGCATTTTAAGTGTTTACCAGGTGTAAGCCAGTATCTCCTTAAAGAAGCAGTAACTCTTTCTGATCGTATTTCAATAAACACGGAAGCTTCTTCTAAAGCCCATCTCGCAGAGATTGCTGATCAAAAAGATTTCAATAATGATATAATAATGCGTCAGCGGTGGTTAAAACAGATTCGTACTATGCATAATGAAGAAACCCTTAAGATTATTAAAGATTTAAAGCAAGATAATCAATGGAAATTCCAAGAAAAAATGATCAAAGACCGACGAGAAAATGGATATAAAAAATTTCGTTGGGATGGTGCCCCAATACTTAATAGTGGTCAAACAACTCAATTTGTAATTGGAGCAGCAGAAAGTGAAAGTGATTATGATTTGCTTAAACAAATCGACTGGGGATATAAACGGATTGATCTAAGAAGAGCTTATTTTTCTTCATTTATACCCATCAAAGGTACACCCTTTGGAGGAAAACAAGCAGCACCATTGGCTAGAGAACACCGATTATATCAAAGCGATTGGTTATTACGTATCTATCACTATAAATTGCAGGATCTTAAGGAAATTATCAATGAAGATGGAAATTTACCTCATGGTGATCCAAAGATTCACTTAGCTCGCAAATATTTTAAGGATCATAATCTTGTAAATCCTAATGAAGCATCCTATCAAGAATTACTAAGAGTGCCTGGTATTGGCCCGATTTCTGCAAAACGAATAATTAATTTAAGAGAAAAAAATTTTGTGTTTAATAAAAGAAAGGATCTTCGATCAGTTGGAGTAGTATTAAAGAGAGCAGATCCATTTCTTAAATTAAATGGAAATTCTCAAACAACAATTCTGAATTTTACTTAAAAAAGTAAACTATTGAGGAGATGAACACGAAAAAAGAATGTCAAAAAGATCCTATGGAAGTTATTGGGCGAGCTAAGGGATATTCTCATGAAGAATTAATTCAAAATCTTCCACGTCATAATAAATTTTCTCCAACTCTTGTTTCACAGATTAGAAAAATACCAGAAGTGGTATTCCGCAATTCAGGCACATCATTTGCAAAAAAAATTAACCGAATGATGCGAGAAATTGGAACAGAAGCGTATCGTGCTAAACAATTTACTCGAACCGAAATTAATGATCGTGGTGTATTATATGGGGTGGTTTTACTTAAACATAGTGTCATGGATAGAGTTTTAAACTACTTTCATGAAAGATGGCCTCGATGTATAATATGTCTCCACAATGAGTATGATAAAAAAACCAGTTTAATCGATGAAGGAGGAAAAATACAAGAGTTTAAATTACCTTTAAAAGATATTGTTGATCAAGTAAGCATTAATAGGCCAGTAATTCCATATTTCAAAGATATCCAATTTTCTGGATCTCAAATCTTTGAGACCTTATATAAATCACAATTCATTTTTGAACGAGAAAATAAGATTTTCTTTAAAAAGATGATTCCTGACAAATGTTTTGAATTGCCAGGTATGAGAGGTGGAGTAGAAAAGCGTTTTCGAAATAAAAATATTAATGATTATCTTTAAGCTTATAAAATTTTAGCAAATATTTCTTTAGCTTCTAAATAAGAAGAATTATCCTTTGGTAAATCTAATAAATTTCCCCCTGTTAAATTTATTTCACTAATTTGTTCATTATTAGAAATAAAACCTAATAATTGTACATTTGGTTGATTGATATTTTCAATTTCCCTTTTTAATATTTCTCTTAAGTTTTCAGGGAATCGGTTGCCTAAAACCCAAATATTTTCAAATTTTAACTCTACTTCTTTTGTAATTTCTAATATACGGTTTAGAGTATGAATTCCCATTTTTGAAGGATCAGTAACTACCACCAGATCTGTTACATCACGACCTGTTTTTCGTGCAAAATGCTCTAATCCTGCCGGAGAATCTAATAGGGTAATATCATAATTTTTCGAGAGTGTATCAATCACATTTTTCAATACAGAATTAATATAACAATAGCAACCCTCTCCTTCTTGGCGCCCCATTTCTAAAAGATCAAATTCATTCATTTCTATTAAACATTTATAGACATCACCCTCTATAATTTGATTTTTTGGCACATCTAATGGTAATTGCCTTTTTTGAATTTTATCTTTTAAAGTTGTCATTTTTCCCCCAATAGTGTCGCAAAATTGAACTTCTT
>JBHLNL010000115.1:0-11716 GCA_048941605.1 Promethearchaeota archaeon
TTATTATACTTCCAATACTAATGATTTAAGATTGCTATAAACAATTTTAGTCCTCTAAAGAGGATAATTAGTAATTTTTACAGAATTATTGAAAATAGTAAAATCTTATTGTTAAAAATCCAGATTTAGAAAATTTTACATAAATCATTCAGATTTTTTAATTTTCCTAAATTCTTTTGTTATCAAAAATCTAATAATTTCAGTGATATTTCTAATTCCATAATAGTCTCTGAGAGATTCTAATTTATCGAATACTTCCTTCTCTATAGATATATGAAATTCATGTTTTTCATTTTCCATTAGTTATTTTTAATGTTTTTCTTTAATAAATTTTATTTTTTTTGGACATTTTATGGATATTTCTGGATATAAAACGGATAATTTTATATAGGAGTAAATATCTATTACAACTGCAGAAAAGAATTCCCATAATCATCGTTATATTCATAAAATATTATCCAAAATTGTATAATTGAGAAGTTTCATAATATCAATCATTTCCATCTATTTACTTAAGACAAGAAAATTGTATAATAATAAAAAATAATTTATAAGATGATAAACCTAATATTAGCTGTATTTGTTCTTATTGGGGGAATAGCTCTTATTATTTATTCTAGTATGAAGGCAGTAAAACATTCTGCTATTCTTGCTGCTGCTTTAGGAGTCTCACCCTTAATAATTGGTGTATCTCTGGTTTCTATAGGAACAGATATCTCAGAAATTTTCAATTCACTTGTATCTTGCGCCGTAGGACATGCTGATATTGATATTGGTGATTCTGTAGGCTCTGATTTGACACAACTTACCTTAATTTTTGGAATTTTGCCATTAGTTTCTGGGATGTTCTACATTCATAGAAAAGATATTATTATTTTAGGAGCATGCGAAATATTATCATTAATATTAATCTTTACAATTGTTGAAAAAGGTTATGTTACTAGATTAAATGGTATTTTATTGGTGGGATGTTTAGGAATTTATATTTGGTTAATTTATAATGCCAATAAGGAGAGTATTTTACAGAGAGTGGAAATGATTGAGAAAATAGAAACCCCTAAAAGTAAAAAATTACATCTCCTCTTGGCTACCTTAGGTTTTGTCGGCGTCACTGTAGCATCTTTTATGATTGTTGAATCAGTTATAGTAATTTCAAGCGTTTTAAACATTCATGAGTATATAATAAGTTTCTTTTTAGTTGCTGTGGGCACCTCCCTCCCAGAGTTGGCAGTTGATATCAATGCATTAAGATTGGGGCACCATCAAATCGCTATAGGTGATGTTGTAGGCTCTTGTATAGTAGATTCAACACTTTCTATTGGTATTGGACATGTTGTATTTAATCGAAATCCTAATTATATAACTGCTCAACTAGCAGTCCCTACGGTCTTATACACTTTAATTGCGAGTTTTATAGTTTTCATAACAATAGCAGTAAGAAGGAAATTAGATAAAAAGGCTGGAATTTTATTTATTTCGCTTTATTTCTTATCTTATGCTTTTCTTTTCACATTTTGGTTATAATTTTGGAATATATCTCAAGAAATACTTCATATCATGGTTTTTTATTTAATTTACTCAGCAATGTTGCAGCATCTTTCATCGTCCATGCTAAACCTTCCATCAAATTAATGAATTTGTCAGAGAAATAAATTTTTCCTTCAAATGGTTTAGTATTATTAATTTCTATAATTTCTTCGATGTTTAAGATATTTTTTTTATCAATTTCAATACCTAATTTATCAATATAAATGCTCTTTGAGTCGTCCAATTGATTTTCACTGGTTATTTTAGAATAGACCCAAAATTTTGATGGTGCTTTCCGTTTAGCCTTCCGTTTCTGGGCTTCTTCTATTTTTTTCATTCTTAATTGCTCCTTCTTTTTTAACTCTATAGGATCCTCATATAACATAACAGATTTTTTAAAATCATTCAAATAAGCTTCAGCATTACTAATATTAACAACAGAAGGAAAAAGAATAATAATTGTTAGAGTCAAATCTTCCACTTTTAGAAACTCGAAAAATATTTTTTGATTATTCTCTAATTCTATAACCATTTTTTTCAATTTGATTTCCTGATTCATTTTTTGAACTTCAAACTGTTGCACCATATTAAGAAAGATCTCATCCGGTAATGAGACATATAAGACATTCCCTTTTTGATTAAAGAGGCAACCGCCCAAAATTACTCCATCTTCCTCATCTTTCCTTAAATTATTAATAATTTTTTTAATAACTAAAGAAATAGCATAAGTAACAATATCATCAATACTTTTGCTCCCAGTTTCATAAATTTCAAGACTTTTTAGATCAAGATCAGCATTTTGATAACCTCTAACACAGAACCATTTATCTATATATGCTTGAAAGCCATGTTCGCAGACATAATTTGAAGGAACTGAAATTGTCAATAGAGTTTTAGAATTTTTCACTATTTTTTTTGGAACTTGCACTAATTTTGCTGCATTACATTTAGGACAAATTAATCTTATTCCTTTTTTATCTTCTTCATAAATTTCGTCTTCTCTTAACATGAAATATGAACTTCATCCATTTACTAATATTTTCTATTTTATTGATACTAAAAATTATACTTAAAATAATAGTAATTATTTGGGTAAATAAAACTTACATAAATTACATTGATTAGCTCTTAATCTCCTTTCAGGACCTAGAATTATTAACCTTTCACTTAATTCGCCCCCACATTTGGGGCAACTTTTAGCAAAATTTTCTTTGATTGAATTTAATACTTTTTGTATTCCTTTTTCCAAATTAATTAATTCATTGGCATTCTGGATGATTCTGTCGGCTGATATCATACCTATACCCTTAATCCATGCTAATTGTTCTGGTTTAGATTTAGCAATCTCTTCTATTGTCTTAACACCCGCATTTATTAGCCTTTCTGCTGCTGTTGGCCCAATACCACGAACTCGAATTAATTCATCAATCAAGAGAATCTTTTGATCTTTCAAGTTTTGATTCTAATTATATATTATAATGTTAATTAGTTAAAATAAAATTTAAGATGATTAATAATAAAAAAAAAAATAAAAAATTTCTGGTTAGTTTAGGGTATTTTCGGCTTTTTTACTTCTCCAATTGGCGCCCAACACCATTATACATCAGATATCCACCAATAATAGCCAATATTACACCGATTGCCCCCATTAATGTCCTTACCAACTTGATATCTAAGAAATTCGAAAAGAAAATTCCATACATAAATCCAATTAAAGCACAAACACCCAATATGAAATATTTCCATTTCTTTTTCAACTGTTGATCTTCAAATTTATTATAAATCTGAAATGATAAGTACAATAAAGGTCCAATTGCAAAGAATGTTTCACCTAAAACTAAATAAAGAAAGAAAGGTAATTCCCAAACAGGCGCCCAGTCTACATTAAATGAGACCCCCCATCCTGCTCCAGCTAATACAAAAAAGATCATGCAAAACATATAAATCCCGAACCCTAGAAGTATCAAAACTTGCTTTGTTGTCGTGATTACTTTTTCTGATTTCAATAGAATTAAATCAAATACAACAAAAAAAATTGGAGAATAAAATACACCAAAATTAGTAAAATAATTCAATATAAGCACAACTTCTACGTTCGCAATAGGTCCATAAATCCAGTTAAAGATAATACCTATTGCCGCAGAAATATAAAACCCTGAGAAGATTAGATTTAATCTCTTTCTATCTCTCTTTAGAATTCGGAAAGCTAAATAAGCAAAAACAACTAAAACAAGCCCTTGCGCAACATAAATTGTTAGAATTCGTATTGGATCTTCTAATTGGTACAATACCATAAAAATTCACGCATTTATAGTTATAAAGTTTTTTTTAAAAATTGTTATAGTATTTATTTATCATTTTATATTTATTATTATTGCTTTTTTCCAAATGAAAAAATCCTTATCCCTTAATTTACAGCTAATAAATAGATTAGGATAAAAATTTACTCAAGTTGCCGTCCTACTCCATAATATATTAAATACAATGCAATCAACGTAGGTAAAGATATTAATGACCAAATAAACCTAAAATTATCATCGTTTAACGTGTTAGAAAGAGATGTTCCATAATAGAGAAAAAAATAGGCTGATATTCCAATTAGGAAATATTTCCATTTCTTTTTTAAATATTCACCTTCGAATTTTATATATATTTTAATCGAAAAATAGAATGTAGGAATAATAACAATACAACTGCAGACTATTAAAGAATAAATAAAGAAGAGCCAATCCCAGTCAGGCTTCCAATTTGTACTCTCGTTTATAACTATTCCATTTGGGATAATTAATAGGCCTAAAATTAATAAACCATAAACAACAAGAATACTAATTTGAAATATATATGTAAATTGACTTGGAGGTTTTATCAGAATAAGTACAAAAATCAGAAGAAATCCCATTGAAAAACAGAAGATGTAATATGTTATAAAATGCATAATAAAGACAATAGATTCATTGAATATATTCGCATAAACCATATTAATAATGCCTCCAATTGTAGTGCAAAGATAGAAACTACTTAGATAGACGTTTATTCTCTTTTTTCCTCTTTTTAATACGATATATGCCATATAGAGAAAAAAAAGCGCGAATAATCCTTGTACCACATATATTTGAATAATTCTAGCAATATCCATTACAAGTTATCCCCATTCTTTAATAAAAAAAAGAATATTTAATTTTGTCTTAATTTGGTTTTGAATGTTATGATGATAATAACTAAAAAATTTACATCTATAAAAATTAAAAAATAAAAATAATTTTAGACCTAAGAAAATCCTACTTTTCACGCCATTCTTGACCACAACGACCACAACGATATTTCTTCCCATAAACGCGGGGATAATCACTGATTATATTATTCTTATCCGTAGATTCATGTATCATATTTTTATTCTCCTCTCCGCAACTCGGACATTTCCTACGCCCTTCATCTCTCTCAATTGTTAACAATCCACTTGGTTCTTCTCCCATTATAACCTTCCAACTCCTTCCTTATTTTATAATATTACGGATGTAAGATCATCCAACATGGCATTTTTAATAATTATACTTAAATTTGTATCTTATTGTTTTTATAAGTTATCGATTTTCTTACTTTTTTATCTTAATCTTTACTCTCTTTATGTGAAATTTTCAACAATTATTCTAATTTCTTCCCATAATTTTTAGCAATTTCAAATAGTTCTGGATTTGAATAGTGAAATCTCAATATGAAATCATTAAATAATGTATTATAAATCTCATTTACGTCCTTTTCCTTATTAAATATTTCAAAACAGTAGATTAAACCAAGATCTCTTGTAATTTTTTCTAATTGAAATCTACTTATTTTAAATCTTTTAGAAGTAGGTTTGTTAAATAAATGCTTAAAATCCATACCAATTAAGACAGATAATCCTTGAAACAAAAATATTTCATTAAAGTCTTCGAACAAATATTTATTTATAGTATCTAACGAATTTGGGTGATATAAGTTAAGAGTAAGAATTATTACATCAAGTTTTTCTATTTTTTCAAAATCATAAATTAGATTTTCAAGGGTTTTAGCAATAAAAATCTTAATTTTAATTGGTATCTGCTTATAAACTATTAAAAAATCATAAATTCCATTAAGAAGATTAGATTCTATAGCTTTTTTTTGTAGACTGTCGATAAATACTTCTTTTATTGGATTGTTTTCACCAACAATTCCAATCCTTAGGCTATAGGTAATTTTCTTCAATAAATTCCATTCCAAAAATAATTATTATTGTACTTAATTTTCTATTATTAAATTACTTTAATAAATCATTTTAGTAGAATATTTTCCTTAAATAATGAATAAAATATTTTTAGTGTTTAATTTCAAATGCTTCGTGTATATTCAGAATTAATTTTTATGGTTATTCTATGGAGCTTTTCTTTTGTGGTTGTAGATATAGTTGTAGAATTCATCCCACCTTTATCCATCGCATTATATCGATTTATAATCGCCTCATGTACTTTTTTGCTAATCGATATTTGCAGAAGAATTAAGAGAAAAAATGAAAGAAATTCGAATAATGAACAAATAATTAAGAATAAGTTTTCAAAAAATGATTGGATTTTAATGATTCTAGCAAGCTTTACAGGAATATCTCTATTTTTCTTTGCTCAATACACTGCAATCAATATAATTGGGCCCTCACTTCCATCTTTATTTGTATGCTTAATAACACCAGTAATTATAACGATTTTAGCTTTAATTTTTTTTAAAGAAAAATTAAGTTTTTTTAAAATCTTTGGTTTCTCAATTGCTACAATTGGTGGCTTTTTGCTCGTGACTGGTGGAGATATTAATATACTTGCTCCAGATTCTCCTAATTTCTTCGGTTATTTATTCGCTTTGATAACTCCAATATTATGGGCCATTTATTCTACAGTTACTAAAAAGATATCTAAAACAAGTTCACCCAACACTATGAATAAAATCATTGCTTATATTGGTACAATTGAGCTTTTTATTTTTGTATTAATAAATGGTGAACTTGGTTCTTTCGCCCAAAACTTCTTAAATTTTCCTTTTTTTCTATGTGCTGTTTATTTAGGACTAGGCTGTTATGTAATAGGCTATTATATTTGGCAAAACTCCCAAAAGGCTTTAATATCATCAAAAGTTGCCTCTTTTTTATATATTGAACCGTTCCTTACATTATTATTTTCTTTATTACTACAAAGGAGCGAAACTATTGTCCTGTGGAATATAATTGGCGGAATAATAGTGTTAGTAGCGGTTCTAATTATAAATTATGAAAGAAAAAGTTAAAAAAAAAGGAAGTTGAGTTATTCTATTTTTAATATTCTTTTTACCCATCCAGGTAATATGAAACCGATGTAATAAAATGTACTTGCAAGCATCATCAAAGTTCTGAATAATATTAAAGTTGCCGGGGTTAATGGAAGAAATCCATCACCAATTCCACCAATTGCGAATAAATTGAATGAAATAAGTAGAAATCTCCCTTTCCATTTTAATACGGGATTCTCTCTTTCCTTCAATGAAGCAATAGCAAAATCATTTCCTGTAATAGTACTTACAAGTAGAGAAAAAGCAAGGAAAACTAGTGTGAAGCCTTTAAAATCTATATCTATAGCACTTTCTTTAATACCTATTAATCCTTGTACTGGAGCGCCTGCTGCAAAAAATAAAAAATAAAATTCATAAATATAAAATACTATTGAGAAACATATTATTATCCATGTAACTATACTTTTATATTTCTGGTGTAAAGCAGGCATATAGATTTGAATCCATGATAACAACGCGATTGGTACTCCTATAGTTCCTATTAAAACGTAAGCAGGATATATTATTTCTTCTTTTGTGATTAACCAGTATATAAATCCTAAACCTGATGGATACCAAGGGCTCATTGTAAATATAATGGCTAAAAAGAAATAGAATAGGACTTTTTGTTTTGTTTTAATGTATTTATATAAAACAATTCCACCGTATAGCCATGCTATAGCGACAGCTAAAAATCCAAAAATCCCAGATAATTGATATAAGCCATCCAATGGTACTGACAATAACATTAAATTCACTTTGGGGGTTTTAATTTTGAATATTATAATTAATACAGAGTTATGTTTTTCTATTAATAAATATAGTTAATATGATGATTATATGTTTTCTAGAGATATACTAATAACCATCTATTTAACAAAAAAACATATATAGATATTATTTATACTAGAGTTAAAATTGTCAAATTTATTTAAAATTATGAGGTGAAAATAGATTGCCAAGGCGTTATTATGCAAAATCTATTTGCAATAGATGCAATAGATGCAAAATCTAAAAAGACTTACGCCAAAGACCAATCATTCGATCAGGATCAAGTTGGAGAAGAAAAAGAACGATACTTAATCAGTGTAGAATTGATGAGCTTAAAAACACTAAAAGATTATGATATTCTAGGTTGGCGGGGTGAATTTTACTTTAAAGTGGATGGCGAGAAAACTTTCAAGGCGAGATGGCCAAATAAAGGCACGATTAAACTGCAAAGAAATCAGGAATTTACTTCAAAAGCCGATATGTCGTTATGGAGTCAATTTAAAACCGTACGGACTGATAAACCTGCTATAGCGAAAGTTAGAGTTATACTAAGAGAAATGGATCACTTGAAGAGGAATGAAACTATAGCTGAACAAGAATATGAAATAAAACTTCCTTCAAAAACGGAATATGTGGTTCTACAAGATCCAAAAGAAAATACAAAAGCCAAACTACGAATTCAAGCAACTAGAACAAGATATTAAATTATTATTTTTAATCTTTTTTTATTTTTTTATCCTAATGTAAATTTTTCATATGTAGAAATACATGGATGATTATCAGTAACCCAAAACTCTTTTTTTGTGGGAAGAACGATTAGAGATGCTAGTGTGCCTGCAGCAGGTCCATGAGTACAAACAGTAAAGTCATCTGGTTCTCTGTTATCATGATCACTCAAAATTTTTTTGAAAGTTTTAAAGGAAATTTGACCTTTATTTTTTTTTAATAACTCAATCTCTCTTTTATAACGTCTTATAGGAGATTCAATTGGATTTATATCCATATCATCCATTTTGAAACGAACATAATCAGGTAAATTAGCATCTTTAAGTTCATCCGTTTGGTAATGATTAGTGTGGGCTAAAATTCCATCTTTTGGTCGACGAATTGCGTGTCGAGTACTCGTAGTTTCAATAACACATATATCACCAGATATATCTATAAGTCCATAATGACAACCATTTGCCCTTTTAGGAAATCTTGTTATAAAATCAATAGCCTCTTGAGTTGTAGCACACGTTTCTAAAACTTCTTGAACAATAAATGTGCCGGGAACGCCTTTTAACCTAAAATCAAGTGGTTCTTTTTTCCAAGAACGCCCATAATTATATCCAATAGCTAAACCCTTTTCATTCAATCCCATATGACAGCCCACCAACGGATATTGGGTAAAATTTATGTTTTTATAGCCGAAATCAGGTATTTCTTCACGAACCACTTGAAATGGTTGAAGAACATTAGGAAAATCATAGTTTCTTCCAAAAATTAGCGAATTCTCAGAAGTAGCTCCTGGTAGTGCGAATATCATTGAACATGATTGAACTGGAGGATTTTTATAAAGAGAATTTGGATCCCCTGACATAACTTCTATGAAATGCCCTCCATAAATTAAACTTCCCTTTATTTTTGCTCCTTTACTCAGATTGTTTAATTTTTCAAATTGACTTGGTAACAATTCTAGTAAAGGTTTTTTCATATTTCTTTTACCCATTATGCCCAAAGCAAGCTTAATTATTGAAAGAGGTATTAATTTAGAGGTAACTTCAGAGAACATTTTTGAGTGGAAAACAACATCAAACATATTATGAATTTTATCTTTTAGTTGTTCCCCCTGTTGGAATCCTCTTTCTGCTGGTGACCCTTCTATCTTAATATAATCAACCATAATGAATCCATCTACTTGTTTAGTATTATAATAATGTAGAAAAAAAGACTATAATTTTTTCTCTTGTAGTCTTAATAAAATAATCGCTATTATAACTATAGATAATGCAACAATAATCTGAATAACACCCACTCCAGGAATATCACCTAAAGCTAAAGAAATCACTAAAGTAGCTAATTCAAATAATGCAAGGTAATTGAGTATAGCTAAAAATTTATTTTCTATTGCTGAAGATTTAGTATTTAGTGTATTTCTCTGTCTGTTTAACGTTTTTCTAACCCTAGCAATAACTTCATCAGTAGCTTTTGAGAAAGTAAATCCATCTAATTTGTCTATTTGTTCATTGAACATACTGGTCTTAAAAGTGCTCGTGAATAAGAGTCTAGTGATTTTTGAGATAATTATATCTTTATTTAATTCAAGAATAATTCTATTTAATTCTGTTTCCAATTTTTCAAGTTTATCAATCTTTTCCCGTAATGTTAGATTTTCTTCCATTGCACGAGTCTCTGAAATAATCTTATCGAATTTTTCTGCCACCACTAAAATATTTTCCATATGCATTAAAATGAGGAATCTTTGTACATTTCCCACTTCTGGAGCAAAAAGTGTGTCAATAAATAAATTCTTCATTGAATCTGGATCTAATAACCCAGGACCAGGGATTACCACATTACCAGCATGAGTAATCATAACAAATTCATCTTTGTAGGGACTTAGATTTTTAAGATTAATTTGATCTCTATAGGCGATGGGATCCAGTTCGCGATATTTATCAGTCCTTAAAGTGAGACCAATTGAATAATGAGCATTTTTTCCAATTTCATTTCCCACAAAACGATAATCAGCTCTATTAAAATCCGGTTTTGCATCCCAGATTATCCAAGTATGATGCCATGGTTCCAAAACTGATTCTAATTTATGTTTATCTGGAAAGTCTCCTTTAGCAAGAAGATTGATTATATTATCTCTTATTTCAATGAATTTTTCAGTAATAGGTTTATTATTATTTCCAAGAATGATGTTTGAAGGCTGTGAAATCTCTATAAAATCTTCAATTGTATGATAATTATCAAATATTAACTCACAATGAATAACAAGTACAGAGCCGTAATGTATATGTCCTTCTATCCTAATTTTTCCCGTAATATTTGTGTTTATGGCGGATGAGAATCTTTGTGATCTTTCAATTTTAAAACAAACTGGAGCGTAATGATCTGATTGGCTAGAAATCCATTTTAAAGTCTGATGACATTTTTCTTCTGTGATAGGATGTTTCAATTGGCAGTGATATTTGTCATATAGTTTTAATGAGCCTTCTTTTTGTATAAATTCTTTAATTTGAATTAAATCTATGTATTTACCCAACTCATAGAATTTCCAAAAAACTAAGGTTACTTTAAATTTATATTCCACTTCAGGTGTCAAAAATGTCACATATATCCCTTAAAAAAGTTATATTATATACTATGTTTCTCAAAAATTTAAAATAATCTCATTTTATTAAAGACAAAAATCATTTATTTATTATAGAGAAAAATAAATCTAAACCCATATCTTGAGGCAACAGAGATAAATGACTCAGAAATCTAACATTTATATTGGAATTGCCAATTTAGAAGATGCAGTTGGAATTTATAATGCACTTAAGCAAAATCTAATAGAAATAAAAGATGTTGATAAAATTACAGAAAAACAAAAGAAAGAATTAGAAAAGGAAGGTTTCTTAAGAAAAGAAGTAGGAATTGAATATTATAAAGGCCTTATTAATGATCCTCACACAGATATTTATGTCGCTAAGGATAATAAAGGAAATATAATTGGTTTTGCAAGTATTCATAAGAAAAAGTATAACATATTTAAAGTTAGGGATGTTGTTGGTAATTTATCATTTGAAGATGAGCGAAGTAAAGAATTACTCCTCAATGAAAAAAACGAATTCACATACCTGGATCAAATAAGTATTATTCCAGAATATAAACATAAAGGTATAGGAACTGCAATTTTTAAAAAAGCTTTACTAAAACTGGATACTCCTATTGTTGCATTCATTGTAGAAAAACCATTATTTAATAGAGCATCTCTTGATTGGCATAAGTATAATGGTTTTAATTTCTGTGGTATAAGTGATGGGGAATATAAAGGAAAAATCTTTAAATTCCAGATTTTCATTCATTGGAATGATTTAACTTAGATTTTTATATATAATACTAATAATATAAGAAG
>JBHLNL010000116.1:0-11708 GCA_048941605.1 Promethearchaeota archaeon
TATAACTATATGTCTAAGGCGTGTTCTATCTTTTATATTCATAATTTTTTCAAGTTGACTATCCCAAGCAATAATTACTTCAGCACCAGAATCATTTAGTTGATAAGCTAATTCATGTTCTGTATGAAGCACACTACAAGCAGTAACTATTCCCCCTGCTTTTAATATTCCAAAAAAACTAAAAATAAACTGGGGAAAATTAGGAAGCATTATTGCAACAACATCACCTTTCTTAACACCTAAATCGACAAGAGCATTTGCTAATTTATCTGCAATCTCTTTAAACTTCTTATAGGTAATTTTATTTTTCATAAACCAAATGGCTGTTTTGCTCCCAAATTCTTTAGTAGTGTTATCAAGAATCTCATAAATGTTCATCTCAGGAAATTCTAATTCAGTTGGAACACCTGGATCGTAATATTTAGTCCATGGTTTTGCAGCATACGGATTTTCTTCACTCATCGTGTTATCATCTTTTTAATTTATTCTTTTTTTGTATAATTAAATAATTGTGTATTACTAATTAATTTTCTTTATTCTTTAGTAACTGTCATTCTATTATTTTAGATCAATTATATTAACCGGAAATTAATTGATTTCTAAAAAAATATCATTTTCTACTTTCTGGTCAGTTTACTGTAAGTTTATCAATTGCATTGATTGCAGATTCACATACATAATCACATTTGTCATGAATCAAATTATCTAAACAAGAAATAATTTCTTCAGTATTCACTCCTATTAAACCTAAAGCTTCAGAAGCTCGCCATCTAACATCTGGATTTTTATCATTTAGCACATTAGTTAAAGCAGACGTTGCTATACTAGCATTTGATCCTATTTTTCCTAATGCTAGAGCCGCTTCTCTCCTCACACTATGTTTTGAATCATTTAATGCACTTATAAGTGCTGTAATTGCATTTTCTGAGTTTTTTCCTATTTTTCCTAAAGTTCGAGTTGCTTCTATCCTTATTAACAGTCTTTTATCATTCAAATTTTCATTAATAAAGGGGATTGCATCTTTCGCATCCTCTCCAATACCACCAATAGCAGAAATTATAAGAGCTTGTGCCTTTTTATTAGAAATTGGTAATCCATATTTTAATACTACTTTTGTTTGATAAAAATTAAACCCTTCTATTAAAGCAGGAATAGATGGTTTTCCTATACTTCGAAGAGCATCAGCAGCTTTACTTCTTATCATTTCGAAAGGATCTCTCAACATTAACATAAGATTTTCAATGATCTCAGGATTGCTAATCTTCATTTCACCCAATGCCTCAACAGCTCCCTTTCTAACAATTAAATTTTTACTACTTAAGGCTTTTAAAAGGAATGGAATGGAATCTTCTCCAATACTTGCGAGAGTATTAACAACTCGATACCGTACTCTCCAATCTTTATCTTTTAAAGTCTCAATTAATGTTGGAATTGATTTTCTTGCTTCTTTTCCAACATTACTAAGGGATTTAGCTGATGCAGTTCTAACAGCCCAGCTGAAATCTTTTATACTTCTCATTAAGTCTGGAATAGCTGATTCTGCTCTTGATCCCATTTTTCCAAGTGCTATTGCAGCTTCTGTTCTGACTTCTTCATTTTGGTCTTTTAATGCAGTCCTTAAAGCTGAAAGAACATCATCACTAGCATGCCCTATATTCCCTAAAGCTAATGCGACTTCCTTTCGAATAGTAACTTCTTCATTTTCTATGAGTTTTGCTAATTTGGAATTAGCATCTTCTGCTAAATTTCCTATTTTTCCTAAAGAGCGAACAGTTTCTCGGCATATGCTCCAATCACTATCTTCTAAACACTCGACTAACTTGTAAAGAGCGGAAGTTGATTTTTGACCTAACTCTCCTAATACATGTATTGCATTAAATTTGATAGATCTTATTTCACTGTCTAAATGAGTAATAACTTCATTTATAACAGCTGGATCTTTCTCGATCCTTGATAAAACTAGATCTATCCTTGCGTCTCTTAATAATTTTTCTAAAGAAGCTGACATTTTTAAATCACCTTATATGCCTAAATAAACTTTTTTTATTCGAGGTTCTTTTTCTAATTCTTCTTTCGTTCCTCTCATTTCAATTTTACCTTCTTCGAGAACATGAATGTATTCTGCAACATTTAGAGCTAAAACTGCATCTTGTTCAACTAATAATGTGGTAGTGCCCTCATCTTTTATTTTTTGAATAGCTTCGAAAATTTTACTTTTTATTTTTGGGGCTAATCCTAAAGAGGGTTCATCTAGTAATAAAAGTTTTGGATTTGCCATAATGGCACGACCTAATGCTAGCATTTGTTGTTCTCCACCACTAAGTGTTCCTGCTCGTTGTTTTTTTCTTTCTTCTAAACGAGGGAAGGTTTCATATACGAAACTTAGTTGATCTTTGAAAACTCCTTTACTTTTTAATACTTTACCCCCTAATTTGAGGTTATCATAAACACTCATATCATAAAATAGTCTACGACGTTCTGGACAATGGGAGATTCCCATATTGGCAATTTTATGAGCCTTTAAACCATCTATCCTTATACCAAGAAACATTATTTTTCCTCTATCTGGTTCTTCTAAGCCAGATATTACTCTGAGAAGTGTTGATTTCCCAGCTCCGTTCGGTCCAATGACTGCTATTAAAGAGCCCTCTTCAACAGTTAAATTAACTTCTTCAAGAGCCCTTGCTTGGCCATAATAATGATAAACCTTACTTAATTCAAGCAAATTCTTCACCTCTTCCTAAATAAGCTTCAAGCACTATTTTATTATCAGCGACTTTTCTAGGAGGTCCATCAGCAATTAACTTACCCTGATGCATTGCGAGTACTCTTGGTACTAAATTCATCAACTCACGTAATACATGTCCCGTTATGAAAATTGTAACTCCATCATCATGTAATTTTCTTATTAAATCTGTAATAACTAGTTGCTCTTCAAATGAAAGTCCACTAAAAGGCTCATCAAGAAGAAGTAATTGAGGATTAGTCCCGAGTGCTTTACCAATTTGTAATTTTCTCAAATCTCCATGTGGTAATATAACTGGTGGGATTCTAGCTTTATCTACAAGTCCAACAGAAGATAAAATAGAGCTAGCATATTCTTCAGTTTTAAAATCTTCCGAAGCAGTTTTTCCTCTAGGTGAAAGACACGAAATTGATACATTATCAAGTAGATTAAGATACTTAAATGATCTTACAAGTTGGAATGTACGAGCAACACCTAAATTTACAATTCTAAATGGCTTTAAACCCGTAATATTCATGCCATCAAATTTGATTCTACCTGAACTAGGTTTCTCGAATCCTGATATTAAATTAAACAATGTGGTTTTACCTGCTCCATTTGGACCGATTAATCCGACAAACTCTCCTCGGTTGATTTCAAAACTAAAATCATTAACAGCAGTTAAACCTCCAAACTTTTTTGTCAAATTTTTTACTTCTAAAATAACTCCCATTTTCTCATTCACTTATATTTTTTCTTTAATTTCAATTTAGATCTATCTTCCTATTAGTACATCCCATAACAATCTTAAACGTTCAATAGCGGGCCTCATAATACCTCTTTCTGCGAATCGAATAATAAGCATTAAAATAATAGAAAATACAAATAATGGAAGCCCAGGTAGAGCTTCGGCAAATTCCAATAAAATTTCATTTAAAAACACAAAAATAAAAGCTCCTAGAGCCCCTCCAGAAATAGTTGCTAATCCTCCAATAGCAACCATAATAATTGGGTAAAATGAATAAAGAGGTTGAAACCGTCCAGGATCTACACCATAGTTATGCATCGCAAAAAGTCCACCAGCAATTCCCGCGAAAAAAGCGCTTGTCATAAAAGAGAGTATCTTATATTTTGAAGTATTAATTCCTGAAGCTTCAGCACCTTTCTCGTCATCACGGATTGAATTTAAAATCTTTCCAAACTTTGAATTACCAAGGGCTTTCATTATACCTAGTGATAGTATCATTAAAATAAATATAACAACATACTCAATCACAGGGTTGGGTGATAAGGGATAGACTCTTGAAATTCCTTCTGAACCAAATATAGGCCATATTTCAGATAATTCACCCATCATAAATAAGTACCATAAAATCATACTTAACGATAACATTGTCAAAGCTAGATAAGGTCCTTTTAATCGAAGGGAAGGAATTGCTATAAGAACACCAATTACTACTGATAAAATAGCCCCGAATAAAAGCGCAGCTATCCAATTATAACCCATAAAACGAAGAGCAGCAGATGTACCATACCCTGCTAATCCGAGGAAGATAGCATGTCCGAAGCTGACCAACCCTGTGTAACCTGTCATAAAATCCCAGCTTGCTGCATAAATTGAATATATAAATGCCATTATAAATATCCCTAAATAAAATGGATTACTAGTAAATAATGGAATTATTGAAAGTATAATTATACACAATAATGTCAAACCTCCTGAGAATGTGGTTACTCGATTTTTAAAACCTTCCACAGCTGAGGGTATACTCTTAATAGAATGCTTAAAAGTTTTTGGTAACCTTATCCAAAAATCCTTAACACTTTTATTTATTATAAACAATTTTACCATTTTTTAAAATCCCCTTTATTCTATTCAATCTTCTTTTTAAAAATTACCTTACCTCTTTCTTTCCAAATATACCTCTTGGTCGAACTATAAGCATAACCACTATTAATATGGTTGGAACTAACGCTGCCCAATTTTGGCCGATGAAGACTCCTACGAAATTACCCACATAACCAAGAATGAATGAACCGAGTACGCTTCCAGGAATACTTCCTAATCCCCCTAAAACTACAATTGCGAATGCTCGTGTTAATACACCCCATCCAATATGAGGAGCTATTTCACCTGTCGGAATATATAAGAGTCCCGCGATACTCGCTAGAAAAGCTGATATTATAATAGTGTACATAAGAATTCTATTAACATTTATACCCACGAGTTGAGCGGCTTCTTTATCTTGAGCGACTGCACGAATCTGATTTCCAATCTTAACTTTATTTATGAATAAAATAACTGAAACTATCACAATTACCGAACCTATTAATGCAATAATGTGCTGCCAAGGGATTGCTAATCCAAATATTTCCTCATTTCCAGAAACAGAGGGAATTTTATGACCAATATCACCAAAGATCATTTTAACTGCCTGTTCAAAGAAGAAAGCTAAAGCAAAAGTTATAATAACAACATTAATTTCATGATCTTGAACTGGTTTAATAAGTCCTACATATGTGAGGCCTCCAATAACAGTAACTACACCTAAAGCAAAAACCATAGCCCAATAAAATTTGGGGGAATCTACTCCCGCAAATAGAGAGACTGGATCATGAATCCAATAGACCAGATATCCTGTGATTGCATAAAAAGCTCCATGGGCTTGATTTAGAATCCCCCCTACACCAAAAACTAATGAAAAACCCATTGCTAACAATGCAAAAATACCTCCTTGCACTGTACCGTATATCAACACCTGTATAATTTCAGTTTGAAACAAATTCGACCAACCTCTTTATATAAAATTATAAAAAATATTTTAAAATTATAAAATAAAAATTACTTAAAAACTATTCTTAATTTGTTTGTTTTTGACATTTTTTTTAAATTTCTTTATCGATCAAAGATATTTAGTTATGAGTATTTTTTAAATAATAATAAAAAAAAAGTTAAATATTTGAATAATTTTTATTGATGTTTAAAGGTTTACTAAACCATTGATTCCCCAAGGTGGTAAGAGTAAAGATCCTGTTGAAAGCCAATCTGGATATATAGTATATGGTGGAATACCACTTGCAGGTACACAATACTGCTTTCCATCTGGATGCCATTGGCCGTAAGCAATAGAACCAAATGGAAAATCAGCAACTACATCGTGAGCTCCAGCAAAACCCTCTGATAGTTGTGTAAAACCAAACTTTTGAACAGTAACAGATGTATTAATATTTGGATTATTTCTATCAATAGTTTCTAAATAGTTAATGATATGAGCTTCTTTGAATGATGCACTTCCATTTATTGCATCAGATAATAAATACACAGCATCATAACATCCTGTACCTGTATATAGTGGAGCATGCCCCCATACATCCCAATATTGATCGTAAAAGTCTTGGGTCAGTGGAGTAGCATTTGTATTATTTAATCCAGCGAATCCATGTGAATAGACTTCATAAGCACAACCGCCAAGCGTATCAGTCCAGTATTCTGAAGTTTGTGCTTGAACATCCACTCCAAGTAAAAGAAAGTTTGGCTCTATGTCTGAATATGCCGTTGTCATCTTTATTCCACCTTGACCGGAGATTATAGGGATACAGATTTGAGCTCCAAAAGCTTGAATTTGATTAATATATGTTGTAAAATCTTCTGATGTCGCAGTAATTGGATATGCTATCTCCAAAACATTTGCAGGTGGGAATGGCATGCTACCTTTGATAGCAGCCGCAAATGGAATTGTCCAGTCTAAATCCTCTCTGAGGATAGCTACTTTACTAATATTTAAGGAATCCTTCTGGGTTGGTACACCTGTTCCATAATAAGGATCCGTAGGGTCAGCACCAATTCCTTGTATATAAGCCTGTAATGGAATCCTATAAAAAGCCGCAACTATCATGAAATAAATTATTTGCTTTCCCATAGCGCTTGAGTTATGGGGATTTGTCCTAAAGAAGTATTTGTATCTATTATATGAATCTACTACATTTTCACAGAAATAATCAGTAGCAGCACCAGTACCTATAAATATTTTCTTAGCATCCATAACGACTTCAATATATGATTTTAATGCTTCGGTTCTAAATCCACCCATAAGATATCGAGCCCCATCTACATTGATTATTTTCTTGGCAGCTGCAACACCTTTAGTAACATCAAGTTGAGGGTTTGCTTCTTCAGTATCTTCAGCTATAACGGCAATGTAATATTGTGTTCCATTAACCCAAACTCCACCATTAGTATTGATATTATATGCAGCCATCCATGCTCCCTCATAAGCATGATCTCCTTGAATTTCACCTACATCATTTAAAACACCTATTTTTATCCATCTATTGGAGGGTATTCCTGTTACTCCAGGAGTTACCCATGGAACTGCCTGTCCTTGAGCCAGAAAAAACCACGCACCAACTCCAATCCCGGTACCAATAACAGCAATAAGTACAATAGCAACAATTCTTTTTGTTAATTGTTCCATTTATTAGATCACTTCATTTTAAATTTTATTTTTAATTTTAACAGTTTTAATTTAGATTTACAAATATTAGTTCATTTTAACATATATTTAAAGTTTTCAACTTTTTTTGTCTAAAAATGAAAAATACTGTAGTAATATGAAAAAGAATTTTTATAGAATTTATTGAAAGAAGTTGATATAAATTTGAATTCCTACTATTATTCCTAAAATAATTAGTAAAAATATTAGAATTATAAGAGTATAAAATCTCCATTTAATTGAGATATTTTCACTTCTTTCTTTAAATCTTATATATGGTAATAAAATTGCTCCTATAATCCATATTGATATCCAAATTGTGAAAATATACCAAACAGGTGTTATAAAAGTAAACAAAACTATAATAATACTACTCCAAGTGATAACTAAACGATACATTCGATGTCTAAAGGTTATGTTAGCATCATCAGATTTTTTAGAAGGAATGAGAGAGTAGAGTATCCCGAATATCGGAAACATTAAGAGTGTAGAATGAATCGGATGTAACACATTTAACATAATAGGAGATAAGAAAATGCCAAAAAGTATAGCCATAAAAATACTAAAAACTATCCAAAGAGATTTATAATGCATCTTTATGAAAATTAAAATTTTAATAAATGTGTTCTTGATTAATATATTTAGATGTCTAAAGAATCTTGTTAAATAATCGATAAGATTGTTGAAAATTTCTCTCAATTCTTCTAAAAGGAAAACAAATGGATAGATAATTAAACTTAGGCTAATAATTATACCAAAACCAACAAATGATAAAGAGATACGATACACAATTAGACTTAATATAAGAGAAATTGTAACCCAAAAGAAAAATGCCAAATAAGAATGACCTTTAAATGGTTTTATTTGGATTATCAAAAAAATGATAAAAACTAAAGAAGAAATACTAAGATTCAAAATTAAATCAAATTGAGGCATAAATCCTAATAAAATGAAGGTATCTATCGAAACTAGACCCGCAAATATTAGAAATGAGTACTTTCTCAAAGATTTTTTGAATCCTTCATTCAATACTTCGTCTATAAGAGTTATGAACAATAATATGAATAAACTACCTATAATTAGGTTTAGATCAATGAAAAGATTTAAATTAAAGAAATATAAAGGCCAAGTTATGAAATTTAGATAAGTTAATACAATTAAATAGAATCTAATTTTAATTTTATTGGAAGCAATAAACTGCCAAAACGCTACTAGTCGAAATAGATAAGCAAGCTCAATAACAATAAAAATAATGATGATAGGTATTACAGATAAGAGAAAAGAAATAAAATAGGTAATGAAAATCCAAATTAAATAACTTGAGGTAAATATCATAATCAAGATCCAAGAGAAAATTTTAACATAATTATTAGCTTTTTGTAAAAATTTCAATAGAGCACCGTCTAGAATCATTAGTCCATGGATAATAAGACTTAAAATTAACAAAATCAATTGTAGCTCAAACTTTTGCAGAATTAAAGCTTGTAATACAAAAAGGCATATGGTAACATAAAAACTCGCACCTAACAATTGACGAATATTAAGTTCTATTTTTTTTAATGTCTCTGTTTTTTCAGGATAGAATAATTTAACTGAATTGAATAAAGAATAATTTGTATAAAATTGCATACTTACAAATATTAGTACTTCTAAACTAAGTAGGAATGGATATCTAAAAGCATAACTATTCAATATGACAAATAAAATTAATGAAATTGCAAAAAAAGTAATCGTATGAACTAAAGTAGTGTAACTCTTATCAATTCTTTTAATTATATAAATATCTAATAACGTTAAAAGAAACAACGTTAACACAGATATTAAAATGCTTTCAAATATACCTAATAATAGATTTACTAACCCATACATCATGATACTCAACTCAAAATACAATATTAATACAAGAATTGAATACATCTTTGGAAAAAAGTTCGGATGTTTTTGCTTAATTAGTATTGTATTAATAAATTTGACCGTTTTGAATGTCAGACATATTTCTACTAGAATCACTAAATTAATCAAGAGAAAATTCAAATAATCTAATAAAAAGAAGATATAAAACAGATTTATTGCCAATAATCCTTGAAAGAGTAAGAAAAGTATAAATTCAAGCCTAATTTTTACCTTAGTTTCAATTTTAACAAATAATAAACTTAATAAATATAATATAAGACTTGAGTTTTGAAATAGCAATGAATAATATGTAAATCCTCTTAATTCCTCAAATAAAATTATCAATCCCTCAGATATCAAAGATCCGATAAAAAATGCACCCCATATAAACGAGTTATAAATTAGGATTAAGCGAAGGTTAGAAATAATTTGTTTTGAAATATCTAAATAAGACAAAAAATAAGTAGATATTAGATTTAAAATTGAGAAAGTTAAAACTAAGAAAAATAAGTTTTGATGATATAAATATAGGAATAAGGATAATATATTACAAAAACCAAACCATGAACATAAATTAAATTTATTACGGGTTGAGTTAAATAATAGATAAAAGAAATTATTATCAAAGATAAAACTTTCAATAAAAATGGTTCCCGTTATTATTAATAAAAGTAAATAAATAGAAATTATAAAATTAAAATTAATAAATAAAAGAAAAAGAAGAAGATTAATACCTAGAGCAATGGGAATTATAATGTATAGGCTAAAGCTAATTATATTGAAGTAGCGTAAAAGGTCTTTTACCTTTACATCTAATTCCGATCTTTTAATATACTTCATACAAAATAAAAATAAAATTGGCCAAATAATTAAAAAATCACATATCTGGTAAATGATCAAGATCTCAGTAAACAATACATCTTTTAGTAAACTAGGTACTAGAATTGCAATAAATAAGGAAACACAAATTGAATTCAGTAAAAAGCATGTTAAATTAAGCCATCTTACTTGATTTTTGTCTTTGTAAAGTTTTAGTATACTATTTTTTATTTCAGAAGTCTCTTCCTTTACCAAATTCTTAAAAATATTAATTAAAATTTGAAAAGTAATTAGATAAAGCATTGCCCATGTTAAAACCCAATAAGGTTGAATCACTTCAAATATTAACAGAAATTCTAAAATAGGGGTTGTTATAGGAATCGGAATTAAAAACCAGAGAAAATAACGATATTCAATAAATATAAAGTATAAAAACAAAATGAACACTGAAGAAAATGTAGAAATTAAAATTCCTGGTGAAGCTCTAAATATGATGAAAATTAGAGATGTAATTGAAAAAGATGTTCCAACTGCCACTGTTAAATAAGGAATTGTTTTATTAATACGGAATTTCATTTTATAGCGATTAAATATAAAAAAAGAGCACCCCCCAACTGTTAAAGCTAAGGAAAAAGCCAAAAATAATAATCCTGGGAATAAACTGAATGTATTGAACGTTAACCATGAAAAGTTAATAATAAGAATCCAAGAAAGGCACAAATCTATTATTCTTTTTGGCAATTTTAAATATTTAGATGAAAAGAGAGTGAAACCGAATACAAGCAAACTGATATTTATTGAAAAAATTGTGTGTTGTATAATACTATAAAGAACAAAATAAATAGTTAAGAAAATACCAATTAAGCTTGTAAAATACGCACATATCAAAACAGCACCCACAGATCTTATATTCGGAAAAAATGAATAAACAATTAAAAATAATCCAATAACTAAAATATCAATTGATATTGTAATTTCCAATGAAAGACCAATTGAGAGTAAATAGAAAAACAAAAATGATACATTAATAATTGTTAATGGAAATATCCAAAAAATCGAAATTATTTTCCAAAATTTAAATATTGCTAACAATGGCATCAATAAAACCACTGAAAATAAAATAAAAGATAAATTTCTTAACCAAAGATCGGTTACAAATAAATTTTGACTAATCCAATATAGTAAAAATAAACTCTCGCCCCAAACAATAAAAACTATTGAAGAAAAGTATTTCTTGATTTTTGTATACACTACAGGTAAGAAAAATAAGGAACAAATTATCATAGATAAAATAAAAGAACCATTAATATCAAAAACTCCAAGTTTTAAAGCATTTGTAAAAACATCTACTCCAGTCAGACTTTGATAGATTATAAAAAAGTTTGCAAAGGGTAATATGTTCCATGCATACCAACCTGATTTCCAAATCGCCCAAGATATCCTCCATTGATAAATTCCAATACATAAATAAAAGAGAAAAACACCAAAGTTAATTGCTACTATTAAAGGAATTATTGAAAAAACAGGTATTGACAAACCAGCAATTATAAGAAAATATACAAATGTAGGAAAAGAAATGACTATTGATGGAAGAACAATATAAAGGAAAGATTTCTGTCTAAATCTTGCTGGTGCATCATTATACAATAGAATAAATCCAAATCCTGTTATACTCAATGTTAGTGTAAAAGTTAGAATAGGATTATAAGATAGGAAAATTGGGTTTCTAAAGAACCATGAATATGATAAAAAGCTAACAAGATCAAAAATAAATAAGA
>JBHLNL010000117.1:0-11616 GCA_048941605.1 Promethearchaeota archaeon
TATACAAAGCAAATTTTATGGATTATTTTTATATTTATGATACTGAAATATGCATAATGTTAGTGTCAATTGTAATTCTTTCAATTACGATTGTAGATCCTAAAAAATATTACAAATCATTAATTCCATCATTTTCAATTACTTTTTTTACTCTGATCCTCACAAGATTATGTATTAATTTGGAAGATAAATTATATTTTCACTTTGAAGTAAACATCACACATCTCTTTTTTTATGAAATTATTATTATTTTACTTATTTTTAGCTTTACATTATTTGAAAAAATACCTAGCACTACAGAGATTCAGATTCTAGATTATAAAAAAAAAAGAAAATCAAAAATGTTTCATCTAATAAGGGTATTTAATGGAATTACAATCATACTATTAATCTATATCGCAATTAATTGGATTTACTATAATTTTGAAGGTGGCTATCCTATTATGTTTCTTTCTGAAGGAATTTTGATTGTCCTCATATTCTTCTACCCCATAACTCTAATAATTGTATTATTTTCATTAATAAAAGGTTATAAAGATGATAAGCAAGATTTAATTCTGAAGAATCTGACTCTAATTACAAAAATAAGGAAAAAAAACACAATAAGAACTTTCTATTCCTTTATATTTGTTATTTTTTTATTAATTACAATTTTTACTTATCTTATTTTACGCTATTTTTATATTATACCTCTAGACATGAAAGTCTTAATAATTAATAGATATGTCATTCCTGAAATTGTTATATTTGTTCCTGAAGTATTTATTATTTTTATTTTATTAAACCTTATCCCACTATTTTTCTTTATAGGGCTACATAAATTAATTTCAGTAAGATTCAATAAGAGAACGGAGAGAAATACATCCTATAAAGAATAATTACTAATAGTTTGTAATGAGAAATCAAGCTTTTATTTCAAATCTAGTTCCTTCTTCATTTGATATAATTTTTGATAATACTCAAAGTTAAGTCTATTCATGTCCTGAATAATATCTGCATTAATCACTTTTTCTCCAGAAGATTTAAACTCAAGATCTCCTATTACATTAATTAAATCATTCTCTTTGTAGTCAAATTTATCGATGCTTGCGAGATTAACTTTTATCTCACCAGTTTTATCATCTAATATAAATTGATTATCACTAATCTTACTTTTTATATATCCAGTCACTTGGATACGCTCATCATCAATAGTTATGTCCTTTATTATTCTTTGTTTTGCAGATTGAAATGACATTTTTTTTTTAAATAAGAATCATTTAATTATATAATACAAGTTTGAAAATTTAGGATAAGTATAAATAATTAATTTAATACCTAAAATTGATATTATTAAAAGACTAATACCAAACATTATTAATAATGTGGATAAAACATATTTATCTTAATCATTTTGAATAAAGGTACTGAAAGGTTATGAGTTTTACATTAAAATTAGAAAATAGTCGGATTTTGAAAGGGATAGTTGAAACTCTTGCAAGTATAATAGATGAAACTGAATTTCGAGTCACTCCTAAAGAGTTTACAATTTCCGCTATGGATCCGAGTAGAATTTGTTTACTAAAGCTATCAATTAAAAAAGAAAATTTCGATGACTATAAATGCGATAAGGAATCAAAAGTAGGATTAAATTTGGATGATTTGGACAAAATCTTAAAAAGAAGCGCGGCAAATGATTCGGTTGAAATTGATTTTAACGAAGCAGATCAGAAAATCAAAATTAAAATGCAACGAGAGGGTATGTCACGCACACGAACCTTCAGCTTAGCATTATTGGATATTGAGATTGAGGAAATTCCTATGGATAACTTATTAAGGATTGAATATCCTTCAAGGTGGGTAATTGAACCAGAGTTCTTAGTTGAAGCTATAAAAGACGCCGAAATATATTCTGAAATATTAAATGTAACTGCTGAAGAAGGTCAAGGTTTAGTTTTTAGTTCTATGGGACAAATTGGTGAAATGGAATATGATCTTAGCGAAGATGATTTAATAGAAAATGACATCAATGGAACTAGTAGTGGAGCATATTCTTTAACTTTTTTAAAGGCAATTTTAAAAATATCATCCATTACTGAGAAGCTTGAAATCTCACTGAAAACAGATCATCCATTGAAAATGAATTTTAATCTTCTTGAAGGTGGAGAACTAAGCTACTTTCTGGCTCCCAGAGTAGAAGAAGCGGAATTTGAAGAAGATGATGATATGGATGAATTTTAATCCATTCTTTCTTAACATATTAATTATTAGATTGTTAATAGATTGATTAAAATTATCAATAAACTAATTTACTCTTAATCTATTAATGTTTAGTCCCATCATGTTTTTTAAACTTTAAATATTTAAATTCAAAATTAGACAATTTTTGGGTTATGAGCGATATTTTTGATTTAGTAAAACGGTATCCTTGGCTTCCTTCTTTAAAAACATACTATTCTAATATAGCTTCCAAAGATCCTTTTAATTTTATTAATGAAGTCTTCACATCTGATAAGGTTAAAGATCTGAAGATCAAAGTTTTAAACATATTCAATGATGCTTTTAATAACATTGAACTAATATCTGATTATGATTTTGATGAAACCAATATTCATATTTATTTAATATTAAAAATATTGCTCTTTATCCTAAATAACAAAATTCTTGCAAATCGTGTTGCAAACATTTATTCCAAAACAACTTACAATGAATTAAATAAAGAAAATGAATATAATCTTTATTATATTTATAACGATTTGAATTTGGAAGTAATATATGATGAAAATCCTATTTCGTACAAAAAAATAGTGGTAAAAGGACAAAAAGAAATTTATAAAACAAATTTTAAGATTTCTTATATAGATTATTTAAAACTCGCATCAAATTTAAAGGATGAATATAGGAAATTAGTGAATAATGCGCTACTTGATGGGTACGTATATATCAAACCTGAAAATCTTAATAGATTATTACAAGAACATGTAAGGATTAAGCTACTATCTCAAAATACATTGGATTCCATTAGTTTAAAAAAATTTAAAGAAAAATTGTTTAAAGTCCAAGAATTTAAAGATTTATTTGACTCTATAGAAGAAATCTGGGAATCCAAAAAAGAAGAATTTGAATACACCCTAGATATCACATACAAAGAAGGAAAAGATATGTGGGAATCTTTCCCGCCATGTATTAAAGAAATACTAACTAAAGCACAAGAAGGCCAGAATTTAATACATACTGAAAGATTGTTTATATTATGGGTTTTAAATGCACTAGAATATCCTGAAGAGCAAATTATCAATGTATTTTCAACATTGCCCGATTTTGACAGAGAAAAAACAGCTTACCAAGTTAAATATGCTATTAAAAAAGGATATACCCCTTATTCTTGTAACTCGTTAAAATCCTACAATTTATGCATGATGAATAAATATAAAGATAAATTATGTATAGAAGGATATTTTTCAAAAAAACTACAGGAGCAAAGAAAAGTATCTCATCCATTATTTTATATCCAATATATGCAATTTATTTATACTAGAAAACCAAATTCTGAAAACAAGGCTTTAAACGATAAAAATGCATGACGAAAAATATTTAAAAAGGCTTTTCAACGCATATTATAAAGAAAAAATATCAGATCTTTCTATAGTTAACCTTTTTGAGAATAGAGAATTTGGTTTCATTCCTTGGGAGAAACAAATCATGATTAGACATATTGGTTTTAACTCTGCTCTCAATTTGAAAAATCATTTCATAACAAATACTCCAAAACATGCGTATGTAAGTGCTTCACTATATAATCAACCTGAAAATCAGGATATGCAAGGGAAGGGATATCAAGGATGCGATTTAATATTTGATATCGATGTTGATCACTTTTATACTCGATGTAAAGAGGACCATGATATCTGGTATTGCAAAGAATGTGGAGAAAATGGAAGAGGAATGGTCGAAAAGTGCTCAAAATGTGGAAAATTAAAATTGAAGAAATTAACTTGGATTTGTGATGAATGTTTAGATATAGCTAAAAATGAGATTGTTAAATTAATTTATACCTTTTTAATTCCTGATTTCAATATGGATATTAAAAAAATGAAAATTACATTTTCAGGACACAGAGGATATCATTTAAAAATTGAAGATGAGAAAATAAGAACTTTATCTAGTGAAGAACGAAGAGAAATTATTGATTATGTGACTGGAGAGAATATTTCATTTGAGATCTTAGGTTTGCAGGAGAAGGGAGGAAATATTTTTGGATTTTCAAGAGAAACAATAGGATGGCCTCAGAAAATAATTGAAAAAATTAAAGATATTTTAAAAAAATCCAGTCTTGAAATTGAAAGCCTACTTTCAGACAAAAGAACGTATAATTTAAGCCAAAATCTTATAGAAAACCTTTTGAACTTCAAAGATAACTTCCTTAATATAATCGAAAGTAATCATCAAAACAATTGGACTTTAGTAGGATTTAGTTTAAACGCTTGGATTAAATTTTTAAAGACAATAGTTGCTGAAGTTGGAATCGAAGTGGATATCCCAGTTACAATCGATATTCATAGATTGATTCGATATCCTGGATCCTTACACGGAAGTACTGGATTTAAAGTACAAGAAATTTATCATGACGACCTTGATGTTTTTAAACCATTAGATGAATCTAATGAGAAATTAGATCCAATCGTTTTTAAAAGTAAAAAAATAATTAATCAAAAAATAGAAATCATTGAGCCCCAAGTGCCATTAACAAAAATCAAAGGCGAATCTTGGGGGCCTTACAAGCAAGGAGAGAAGATAGAAGTCCCACATCATATTGCTATCTTTCTACTATGTAAAGGAGTAGCTAAAATTATATAACTCAAAAATTTTAATCTCAAGAACACTTGTTTATTATAATAAACTCAATCTAAAAATTCGATTTTAATGAACTTACAAAAAGAATATGAAAAACTTTATCAACACTGGCTCAAAGAATTCCAACAGACAGACTTGACGGAATTTAATAATGATATTTTTAATCAATTCAAAAAATCAGTGGATTATGTCAATGATTATCAAGAAAATAATATGAATAGAGTAATGGTTCGTTTACTACAATCCTATAAAGATAATATTAATTATCTCTTTACTGATCTTTTGAAAATGAGAGAACTCAAGATAACAAATTCTGCATTGGCTCTTAAAGAAATTAATTTAAATAACCTTATTGAAGCTGAGAAATTGCTTTATGAAAATTTAGTAAGTTCAGTTAAAGGATACAATAAACTAAAAGCAGTTTCAATTTATGAAGGAGAACCACCACATGTAGATAAAACAATTGAACTAGAATCAGAAATAAAATCTGTTATTGAAAAAGACCCTTTATTGAATAAGAAGAAGCCGATAAAAATATCTGAATCTGAAAGGCAAACTGTAAAAAAAGAAATTAATTATACACTAATTAGATTTTTAAAGAAGACACCACCACTGGTAGGTGTTGATCTTATAAATTATGGACCTTTTGAAGCAGAAGATGTTGCTAATTTACCAGAAAAAAATGCAAAAATCCTCATATATGAGAAATTTGCTGAAAAAATAGAAATTAATTAATTCTGTTTGTACTTCTTATCAAATTCTTCTTTAAAATACTTTAATCGATATTTTGCATACTTATCTGTCAGAGAAAACTTAGGAGGTCTTGGATTTATTAATTGACCACCACAATATCGGCATTTTGATTCAGGATTGTGTAATCCATACCTCCCACATTCTTTACATTTTTGAAGATATTTAGTCATGTTTCATATCTAATTGTTTATCTATTAGTCTCTAATAAACTCAAATGTGCCTTTATACTTTTCAGCGTTTTGCTCAATAATTTCTAAAGCATCAGACAAAATATTTTCCGCATCCAAATAATCTTTTGATACAATTTCTAATCGATAGAAAGGAGCTGCAACATAATTAATATTAATATTACGAGTCATTTTTGAATCAATTACATTCATTGCTTGTAATAATGATTCTTTAATTTGTTCTATCCCGTTTTCTGATGTGAAGGATAACTTGACTTTTCCGGAAATACTAACAGTTGATATACTAACATTTTCATCAACAATTTTTAATAAACTGGACTTTACATCATCTTTAATATCATTTATATTAGATAAAATTTCTTCTCCATTTTCTTTGAGGTTTTCAATAGCTTCCTGATATGAATTAAACATTTCCAACACAGGAAAGCCAACAATATCATAAGCTTGATCTAGAGTCAAACCTATACCTTCTGTTTCAGTAAGAAATTGCAATAAATTCTCAAATTTTAAAGCATACTTCCATTCTTTCATTCGATTTTCTTTTTGAGCGGAATTTACTTTTCTTAATGAAAGATCTACATGTCCTTTTTCTTGATCAACCCTCAAAACACGAAGAACGACTCTTTGACCAACACGCACATAGTTTCTTATATTCTTAATCCAACGTGAACTTATTTCTGATATGTGTATCATCCCTCTGGCACACTCTTCAGAATCTAATCCTTCAAAATCAATTAAGTCAACATAAACATACTGCTTTTCCACCTGTGTTACTTTAGCGACTACAAATTCGCCTTCCTTCGGAAATTTTGTTCTACTTTTTACCATTGTTTTGATAAGTATATAATTTATTATTTATTTTTTATAAATTCTTATTTAATTTTAACGATGTATAATTTTTTATTTTTTTCATCTTTATCATAAAAAAAGTAATTAAAAAGTGATTAAAAAATATCTCCCAATTGGTATATTCATAATAAATGGGCTCTAAAAGCCGGAATTAGAGAAAATATCGCATATGTCGTAAATAGAGCTATAGATTATGGATTTCATTGGGTTTATAATAATAGGGATAACGAAGAAAATAAAAATAATAATGAGCCAAACTTTTTTAAACAATTAAGATATTTTAATGAAAAAAATAAGTATAAGAAAGAGTACATTAAAGCGCTTTATTTACACCATCTTTTAGATTTTTTTAAAGAAACTCATGTAAATATTTCTAATATTGATTTAGTTTTTGAAAAATTCTTGCAAAATAAAGTTATAATTGAAATATCAGATTCTGAGGGAAATTGTATAAATTTCAGAGAAAATATTGAAGAGATTTTCAAATTATTAAAAGATAATAAAGAAAAATTATATGAGGATCTAGAATAATAGTATTTTTATAGAGGAGAATTCAAAGATATTGATATAACCACCCTATATCTAACTCTTCTAGTTTTACTTTAGTGGGTATTCCATCTTCATTCCAACCCATCATCTCGTAATAAATATGTATTGCACTTTCGAATTCTTCTGAATTAAGTGCTGTTTCTGCTAGAACTCCTGATGTATGCGGTTGGAAAAATCTTTGAGGTACCCAGTCATCTTTTTTAGTAAATCCCTCCTTTATATTGAATATTCGTGCCATTGTTGTGATTCTTTCACCTACTTTCATTAATTCCCATGTAGTAGTATACCAACTAGTCACAGCATTAACAATTTCTGGGATATCAACATAATCCCAAGGTAAGAAGTAACAAATCAATAATGCATTGGACAAATTCCTCCAATTACTATAATACGTCAAAATCCGTATCTTTTTTGCACTTAAATCATTCATTTCAACAGGCTCTAAAAATCCTATCGCACTATGGAGTGGAATCGCTCTCTCATTAGCAAAAGAGTTGTCATGTATATTTGCCATATGTTCTGCTCCTGTTGGTGAAATTGCATAACCAACGCCTAATCCTGGTTTTAATCGAGGTTCATGCATTGGAATCTCTTGACCTTTAACATGCATTGCAAATTGTTCAGCTCCATTATTTATTTTTTCAGCAGCTCTTTTAACACCTTCTGCTAAAATGTCACCTAACCCTTCACGTTGAGCAATCATCTCTACCATCTGAACAATAGCTTCTCCATTCCCGAAATTTAATTTGATACCATTTGTATCTTTGTCGGATAAAATTTGATTCTCATAGCATTCCATTGCAAAACCAATTGAAACTCCCGTGGAAATGGTATCTAATGAATATTTATTACATAATTCATTTGCTTTGCATACAGCTTTTATATCATCAATTCCACAATTGGATCCAAAAGCACCTATCGTTTCATATTCAGGACCTCCATATATCGGATCAACATTCCACGGATCTCCAATATTAACAACTTTTTTACATCGAATTGAACATGCATAACATGAATCCATCTTAAGTCCAATTTCTTCACTCTTATTTTTAGGATCTAAATTTTTTGCACCTAAAAAATTACCATCTCTAAAATTTCTTGTTGGAAGATTTCCTGATTCTGCAAATTGCTCCATTATCCCTCCTCCTGTACCAAACTCAAAATAACCAGAAACTGGTTTATATGCTAATTCATTGAATTCTTTTATTTTTTGTTTTATTTTTTCCTTATTATGAATCTCAAGCTTCTTATGTCCTCTTACAGCTATGGCTTTTAAATTTTTAGAACCCATTACTGCCCCCATTCCACTACGACCAGCAGCATTTCTTAAATCATTAATAACACAAGCATAACGTACTAATCGTTCTCCTCCAGGACCAATTTGAGCTACACGGATAAATTTATCTCCTAATTCTTTTTTAATTAGTGCTTCTGTTTCACCTGTAACTTTACCCCAAAGATGATCTGCATCCTTTATTACCACATCTCCATCTTTAATCCATAAATAAACAGGATTTTTCGCTTTTCCTTCAATTATTATTGCATCAAATCCAGCGTGCTTCAATTCAGCTCCCCAATGACCACCAACCTCCGCTTCACCAAAACCACCTGTTAAAGGAGATTTAGCACCAACACTATTTCTTCCAGTCCCTGGAATCGCAAAGCCAGTTAATGGACCCGTAGCAAATATTAATATGTTTTCATGACTTAATGGATCAATCCCTGCTTTTAATTCCTTTAAAAGATAATAAGCTACGAATCCTTCTCCACCTATATATCGGCGATAGAAAAGCTCATCAGGATTCTCAATTGAGATTTTTGAGTTTGTTAAATTTACTCGAAGTATATTTCCAGAATATCCATTTACCATATAAAAACCCTTTATTTTAATTAATTTTAAACATTATTTAGTAAAATTTCAACTCGTTTATATTTCTTATTTTATTAAAAACACTTTTTACATAAGCAAATATAATTATTATTCTTCTAAAGTGGTTCAAAGAATTTATTATAAATGTACTAAAGAGTTGGGGAAAAATCATAATAATATTTTTTTTTTAAAATTGTGATAAATCAATCAAAAGGATATTTCCCTAGCTTAGCTCTTGGATCAGTCTTTATCCTTTCCTTATAAAATGAGTAATCCTCACCACTATAAGCGTTATCGATCAGATCAAATGGTCTATTATCTAAAATCTCATCAATTTTTTCTAGAATATCTATTGATAGACTTACTTCTAAAGCTTTAAGATTTTCATCAATCCTTTCAGGATGTCGAGTACCAATTAAAGCGGAACTGACTAGAGGATTACTTAATACCCATGCATAAGCTAGTTGAGCTAGTGTAATATCCATTTCTTGGGCTATTTCCGATATTTTTAAGATTTTTTCGAACTTCCAAGGTTCTACTTTTTGATTTTCATTAGCTATGTACCTTAAAATTGGTCTAATTTCTTGATCATTTAGGTCTTCAATTTTTTTTCCTTTATACTTTGAAGTGAACAACCCATCAGCTAATACCTTATAAGCAATTAAACCAATCCCAGTATATTCTGCTGTATAAGGTAGTTCGCATTCACCACTAAACCGCATCACTAGACTATACTTAGCTTGATCGCAGACTGGACCACGCAAACCTAAAATTTTAGCTATTCCATAAGCTCTCTCCAACTGAGCAGCAAACCAATTAGAGGTTCCCCAATAAAGAATCTTACCTTCATCAATTAAATCGTTCATTGCTCTTACTGTTTCTTCTAAAGGTGTACTATAATCATACCTATGGCAATAATAAATATCTAAATAGTCTGTATTCATTCGTTCCAAAGTCTTGTCAATAGCTTCTGAAATATGTTTCTTACCCAGCCCTCGATCATTGGAGTTCACACTCATTGCAAAGAAAACCTTACTTGCCAAAACAAACTCAGATCGATCGTAGTCCTTTATAAATTCTCCAATTATTTTTTCCGCAGGACCAAATCCCCCATATATATCTGCACAATCAATATGGTTAATACCTCCCTCCCAGGCTCTATTAAGACATAAAAGTGCATCATCTTTTGAAACTGGAGTATCAGTCGCATTCCATTGAGCTCCTCCATAAAATAAAGAGCCAAGACCTAATTCGGATACATACATTCCCGACCTTCCTAATTTTCTATATTTCATAATAACTCAATACTCCCTTTTATACAAAATAATTAATTACTTTATTAAACTTAAATTTATCTTCTAAACATCAGCGAATAACTCATTAATTTCTTTTACCGCATTTGAGGATAATGGTCCAAATTCCAAAGTTCTAGCGTTCTCTTCTATTTGTTCAACTGTTTTTGCTCCGGGTATTGGAATAGTGGTCTCACTAGTAGCCATCAAGTATCCAAGTTGACCTTGGATTAACGTTCTCCCCTCTTTTTCCATTATCCTTTTTAACTCTTGAAACTTGCTATTTATTTTTACATATCGTTCTTGAGAAAAATCAACTCCCGCTAACATATGATCAGCAGCAATTTTAGTATGTTTTTTGTACTTCCCGGTTAGTATGCCAGATGCTAATGGACTCCTTATTAATCCAATCAAGTTATTCTTTTCACATAGTTTTATCATTTCATCATTATGAAGAGTTATATTCATAGCATACTGTACTGAATTACAATTTTGGCTTTCTACAAATACTTTCATTCGCTTTGGATCATCTGTACTCCAACCATATCCCCCAATCAATCCTTCTTCCACTAATTCTTCTAAAACAGTTTGTACATTTCTTGCATCATTAGTATCATGGCCACTAGAATGTAACTGGTAAATATCAATAAAATCTGTTTGAAGTCGTCTCATGCTGGCTTCCAGAGCACTGCGAATATATTTAGGGCTTGTATCTTTCTTGTCAGGAGTACGAGGATTTCCTTCCTCAAAGACACTTCCAAATTTTGTAGCAATAATAACATCATCTCGATATCCTTTCAATGCCTTTCCGAGAACTTTTTCACTTCTCCCTACTCCATATATATCTGCTGTATCAAAAAGGTTAATTCCAAGCTCGATTGCCTTATGAACAGTGTCAATTGATTCTTTATCGTTTACTTTTCCATATGCTAGATAAGATCCATCAGACCGCATAAATGGTCCACCAAGACCAAAACATCCCATCCCTAAAGCACTTAAAGTTTTTTTACTTCCCTTTAGTTTACGTTTTATCATAAAATAACACTATTTTCGAAGGTCAATTTATTGATGATTAATTAAGTAATAGGACAGAATTAATATGTTAGAATAAACTTTTTATGTAAAATATTATAATTAATGACTTTTAGCAATTTATAGTTTAAAATATTGAACTACAATCGAAGTTCATATCCAAATTGAGCTAATAAAAAAGTTAGTCTTCTTACTTCTAAAATTTTAATCAAATATTCTTTTAATATTAAATTTATTTTTTTATACCTCT
>JBHLNL010000118.1:0-11602 GCA_048941605.1 Promethearchaeota archaeon
ATTAATGTGCATGATAATTGTCTTCCCACTTCCAGTTGCTGCCCAATATGCTAATTTTCGCATCCCACTTTTATCGGGGTAAGGATAAGTCTTTTTCTCTTCCTTACTGCAATTAGCTATGAATAATGCGAAGTTATTAAAGAATGAATTAAAATTATTAAATAGATTATCAAGATAGATCTCTGTAAATAGTACTGCAATATATTGAAAATATTTCAGTTGAATAGGAGGATCACGCTTTTGATTAATATGACGCAAGACAATAGAAATGAGTACGTAGATAAAGATCAACCATCCTCAAAAAAATTAAAGAAATACTTTAAGAACTTAATTGATTTTTCTCAATATGACACTAAAACCATTATATATATCATTATCTTTGCTTTTTTAATCGTCCTATCTGTCTCCTTACTCGTTTATGTTTATTTCTTTAATCAAACTTTTCTATATAGAATTGTTGTTGAATGGTTTGTAAATCCTATATATGCACTGGGTTTCTTCGGAGTAGCTGTTTTTATTATTATAATGGGCCTGCAAGGGTTAATTGTCCCTCTACCCTCAGAAATTGTCTTATTAGCAACTGGAATGATTTGGGGGCTTGTATTAGGGGGATTTATGGGAGTTATTGGTTCAATGGCAGCGGCATTATTATGTTTTTATATAAGCAAGCGAGGCGGACGCCCTTTAGTACAAAAATTTGTAGGAGAAAAAGCCATAAATTTAGCAGATGAATTCATCCATAAGTATGGAACAGGTGCTATATTGGTTGCTCGATTTTTACCATTTATAGCATTTGATCCTATAAGTTATGCTTCTGGACTAGTTGATATGGATGTAAAAAGATATTCCTTAGGAACATTGATTGGCTCATTTCCAAGAGCTTTTTTCTTTTCCTGGTTAGGTGCTTCTTTAGGAATTGTTCCTCCAATTGATTTCGCTAGTTTACCTGTAGACGTAATAGACGCTCAATCTGCATTTTTTAATAATATACTTCTGATTATTCTAGCAGTATTAGTGGTTATGTTTTTTGCCTATTATTTATTAACTAAACGGTATGAAAAGAAGAAATCTGAAATTAAATCTGAATAATTCCTTAAGAAAATACTTTTTTCAATCCTCTCCTCATTCTCTAAATATAATATTGTGATATTATTATGATACTATTCTTTTTTTTAATATATCCTGATATTTAGTAGTGTATGAATGAAGAAGAAAAAGACTCGTTAGAAATTTCCTTTAAAGAAAACTATGAGTTAGATTTGCCAGAATTTTATAAAGCACTTAATAAAGCAATAAAGAGTAATAATTCTCAGTCTATATACGGTCTTTCAAAAGTATTTACAAGGTATTGTTTTAAAAAGCTGGATAATTAAGAGTGTAATCAATTGAACTAATAAATACTGCTCCTAACTTCTTTCAGAATAGTAGATTTCAGTATATTCATTTTGGATCAACTTTTTTTTTGTATACATTACATTTTTTTTGTGTACAAAAAAACGTTTGTACGTAACAATGATATATAAATTCTTTGGTTCAAGTAATTTTATATACACATAAACTATGTTTAATTTGAGGTATTTAATATTACTTATTGTTAATTTAAGGAGGATTTATCATGACAGTTTCCCCTCAGGATTATGAGAGAATTTTGCAGGATACGTTAAAAGAAGATTTAGAATGGCTAGAACGAGAGTTTACTTTACTTTTTCGATATAAAAAGATCAAAAGTAAGGATGATATTGCTATTGGAAATCAAATTTTAGACCAGTTTGTTGATAACATTAAAACTAATAACAATGAAGAAGTCCTCAATCTTTTAGCAATAACTCTAAGTCGAATAGAGCAAGAATTCCCCGAGTTCTTCTAATCGATATTAATTCTTTTGATTTATATGCCTTTTTCTTAAATTCTTCAATTTTAAGTAATTTTTAAGAATATAATTTTTTTAATATCTTCACTCTTAAAAGCGTAAATTATTATAAAACAAAAACCATTAATAAAAAAGATAAATATGATTAACAAATATTAAAGATATTGATTAAATGACTAGAAATTCATCATTGAATTATTAGATAAATAAAATAAAACATTATTATGGAGAGAATAATTCTAACTCGCTGGAACACGTTAACTGGACCTGAACCTATAATACAATACCCTCCAGAAAAGAATTTTCCTTCAAAAGAACTTCTACTGAAGATATGGGCGAAGCATGAGACAAATAAAGAGAAATCCATGATTGAATTCACACCTGAAGATGATGATAATCTATATGTTTCCATAATCCAAAGAACGGAAGGAGAAGATTACTTCCTTATATTAGCATATAAACAAAGTGAAAAGGTTGAAGACATTGTCAAAGAATCTCCCGAAATTTTAGCTCTTATTAGCAAAAACTTAATAGAATTAATTAATACGAATAAGATTACTCGAACTATCTCTGAAGCATATAATACGATAAGGAATTATTCTAAATTAGATGAAGAAGAGAATTTAATAAATTTCTTTCAAGACAGAATCAAACATACTATTCTACAAATCCTTAGAAATGGAGTTATTTCTAAACCAGAGCTTATTAATATTTTAAAACATGAATATGGATTTTCAACAGTAAATATTGATTTAATACTCATATCTTTCCTTCATGAAAATTTAATAATAAAAAAAAATATAGCAGGAAGTAAAGAATGTTATTTTCTAGTAAGAGATCTTTCTTGCAATAGAATTCCTCCAAATAATTTACCTAAAGAACAAATGGAAGAAGATTCGTTAAAGAAATTTAAGAAAGCATTAAAAAATTATTACTTTGAGCATTATAATTTATCGGATTTTGAAGATAAGACAGTTATACAGACAGTCCTTTTTGATAAGGATGTGTTTTCTCTAATAAAAATTCTCAGAAAAAAACATTTAACTGTTAATGAATGTCTAAATATTTTAAATAATAAAGAAGAACTATTTAATGGATTGATTGATAAGAATTTTATTTATGAAACAAAAGGTTTTGTCTACCTCTTTTCAGATGTTCGATTTATAAAATTTAGTCCGTATTACATAATAGAAAAATTAATAGAAAGATATCAGAGTCAAGAAATTTCTTTAAATGAATATATAGCACATTTAAAATTATTAACTGAACAGATGGCAGAACCTTTATCCATTGATTATGAAATTGTATAAAACCATTGCTCTTTTAAGTAGTATCTTAAGAAAATAAAAATATATATATTAGAGAATCTAAATTTATACAATTCACATAGAATATAAATAAAATATTAGTGATGATTTTTGACACTTGAATTGGTTGACATATTACAAGGGAGTTTCTCTTTAGTTTTTGTAATAATTTCTTTAATTATTGGCTTAACGATACTTTCGAAATATTTTGAATTTAAAAATAGACTATATATACTTGTGGGGATCAGCTGGATTGGAGTCAGTATACCGTGGGTTCCAGATTCGGTGAGTTTTTTAATGAATCTTATAATTCAACAATCTCTTCCTGTTGAGTGGTATTTTATCATAGGAAATGTCTTTCTACCAATAGCTCTTATAGCTTGGTTAATCGCTTTTACAGATATGATGTATAGAAAAGCCCAAAAAAAAATTCTTATAATTACTATAATTCTTTCGCTAGTTTTTGAAATTTCATTCTTTACATTGTTCTTTATAGAGTTACAAAACCCCAATCCATTTACTACTGATAATTTAATTGGAGTTATTAATCCTATCAGGCCATTTACCGTTGACTTTGGAATTTTCATCATAGTCTACTTGTTGTTAATTATATTAGCTATGTTGGTCACTGGAGTTATGTTTGCTCAGAAATCAGTAAAATTAGAAGATCGAGAAGTAAGATTGAAAGGTAAATTGCTTCGAGCAGCTTTTATTACTTTTACAGTAGCAGCTGTTTTAGATTCTATGCTTGGAATGATATTTGAAGATCCTACTGATCCTCTTTTAGCTATATTTGTAGTAGTTGTACGAATATTACTAATTTTTAGCGCAATAGAATTTTATGGAGGATTTCTTCTTCCTAGATGGATGAAAGAAATTTTCCTTAAAAAACAATAATATATCTTGATTTACAATTTTTTTTTAAAATTATTTTTAAATCAGCTAGTTAAGATCGAAGTATCTGAAAATCTTTTATCATTTGGGGCCTCTCCATCTCCATATATATGATATAGACCAGCTCTTCGAGCAATCTCATAAAAACTACGATAAATATCTTTTTCTTGATCAAATAGGGCACAAGTTTTATATATTAAAGGATTCCATATATATAACTCATGTTTAGGATCATACCATAGATTTTCTTGTTTTAAAATTTGGATAAAATCATTCTCATCAATTACTTCTTTAAGATCTTGCTTGTTTAACATAATTATAAAGGGAATTTCTTTAATGAGTCTGGTATTTGTTAAATTTTTCAATTCTAATAAGAATTCAATATTATCCTCTAAAAATTTTATTTGAGAATCGACAACAAAAATAACTGCATCTGTTTCAGCATCAAGATTCTTGAAAACTTTAGCTCGGAGAGGTGAAAAAGATTTTTGACCTGCAACTGTGTATACTCTATAATATACTTTTTTTTTGTTTGTTGATTGAAAAATACCTCGATCAAAATAAAGTGTAGCACCACTTTCTCTATCTATTTTTTGTAAATCACTAACGGGAATGATCTCTCTTTTACCATCCTTAGTCAATTGATAGAGGGTCTCCAGTATAGTAGTTTTCCCAGATGCTGCCATGCCATAATATACTATCTTTAAATAAATGTTTCCATCCTTATATTGAACCATTTAATAATCTCCAGACCTTATAGTAAATTTTCTTTGAAAATTATGGTTATAGAATATATACAATTACCAAAATTAAAGATTTTGCACATTTAAATTATCAATATAAATACAATATTTTTTTTACGATGAACAATGATTCTCAAATAGAATTTGAAATTATTTTGTAAGTTCAAAAAAATCGAAATCATGGATGTAGATTCTGACTCTGACTGGAATTGGGATTTTTACAAAGAACTTGTAGAGGATGTAGAGGAAAATCGAAATATAATTAGTTGTATTAGTTGTGGAAAATGTACTGGTGATTGTCCTGCTTCAAAAATATCTAAATTTAACATAAGAAAGATAATTGCAAAAGTACTTCGAGGAGATAAGAGTGTATTGAAAGATTCTGACATCTGGTATTGCTTTTTATGTGAGCGTTGTCGGAGAGTTTGTCCAAAAGAAAATATCAATATCCCCTTATTAATCGTTAATTTGAGAAATGAAAGTTTTAAAAAAGGATTTGGGCCTCGATACAATGATTTAAGAAAATATGTAGAGATGGCTGAAAAATTTTTAACCAACGGGACAGTGTTGGATGATCCATTAGATGGAGGTTTACCACCAGAGCGTATGGAAGAATTAAATGAGATTTGCAATTTTGCAAGAATAAAATATGTATTTAAAGCAAGCAAAAATAAAACTAAAGAAAAAAAGAAAAAAAAATCATAACCTAGCTTCAAACCAATGGAATTATTTAATTTAACATTAAATCTTGATGACATAGAAAAGGATTTTCCAGAAAATCCTTTAGACTATTTTAAAGGTAAAAAAATATGTCTTTTTAAAGCTTGTTTAGAAAAATATTTTCCTGGGGTAAGATGGGGAATTCAAGACCTTCTAGAAGAACTTGAGTTAAACGCAACTATTTGTGTAAACCAATCTTGTTGCTCTGGTACTTTTTTTCAAAGAAATTTAATAACTAGAGCACAATTTGCTGCTATTAATGAAAGAAATTTAAATGAAATGAATCAATTAGCCGATATTGCGCTTTTTAGTTGTAATGGTTGTTATAATAGTCTTTTAAGAGGTCGAGAATTTTTAAAAATCCCTGAAGTAAAGATAAAAGCATCTGAAATCCTAAATAGATTAAAAGAAAAGGGGATAGGTAAGAATTACCCCGGTAAATATGAAATTTTGGATGAGTTTAAACTGAAATTAATACATGATTTAGATTTTTTGTATTTAATTCGTAATAACGTCTTAAATGCCTTAAAGTTCGATTTGAAAGATCTTAAAGTAGCTATTCATTATGGATGTCACTATTTAAATTTATCAAGAGATAAAAGAAATGTTGAAGCTTATGTTAGAGACAAAACCAAATTAGATGAACTAATTTCTCTTTTTGGTGGCATCCCAATTGATTATCAGGAAAAAGAGAGCTGTTGCGGCTGGGGTGCCTCACAACTTATAATTAATCCACGTGAAGCACTAAAAATAACCTCAAATAAACTAAAAAGTGCTCAAAATGTGGGAGCAGATTTTATTGTTACTCCTTGTCCAACTTGTTTATATACTCTGAATAAACCTGAATATCGCGAAAAAATATACAAGTGGTTTGGTGAAAAATTAGATATTCCTACAATCCATTTAAATGAATTAATAGCAATATTACGAGGTTGTGAAGAAGAACGTTGTATTACACTTAAACGAAAAACTCCTCGGTTGGATAAAATCTTTGAAATTATAACAAAAGAGTAATACAATTTGTATTAAGCTTCTTAAATTCTTATTTATTTTTCACTATTTTAATACTTGAATCCTGCTTCATTGGTTTCAATTCTTTTTCAAGTGGTAATGTCTCAGCTGGTGGATTGAGGTAAAATTCACCTTTTTGGATCCATTTTTTAAGAATTTCGGCAATTTTCCTCGATTTATAAATGGAAGATAAGGATGAACATATCACCTTCTTACCATTTAATTCGATATATCCACTCTTTAATTCTTTATATGTTACCTGTTTGAGTATTGGTCTTTCTCTTCTTTGAATTCCATAATCTACAACATCAGTTAAAATATCTTCATCTTTAATTGCTGTTTTTTTAGCTAATCCTTCATTCAAAATTGGAATTGGGATTCCTATACCGACTAGCATTGAAGTCCCATACTTTTCATATGAAACACCACGTAAAAATTCTGAGTTCATCCGTTTTAAATCTCCTTTAACAAATATAGACCCCATTCTATTTATAGGACTATGTTGAGTTCCCTCTCCAATAACATATCCAATTCCCCCACCTAGAAAGATTCTAGTCCCTAATCCTATAGTTTCATAATCAGGATCATTACTTAAAGGATTCAAGGCTCCAGCACCAGCAAAATGGCCATTTCCGAAATAAGGCAATAATTTTCCCATGTATGTATATAAGGTTTTATTAGAACTGTTTACTGCACACACATATCTTTGATAAGCATTTCTGGGATTACATAGGATTGCTTGGTTAATCTCATCAATTGTAAATTCAGTATAAACTTCAGCTAGTGGATAACAATCTGTTGTATAAGAATTACCTCTTAATCTTATTGGCTTATTAGAAACAAGGTCCTCAATAACATGTCCACCTCCATATTCAAATGGTCGTACATCGGACATCTTTGTGCACCCTATATAACAATCTACAGCAGCATTTCCATGATATGCCTTCACTTCGTTAAGCCAAAGATTTTCAAATTTTATAGGAGGATCTGAGTGTCCAAAATTCAAGAATGCGCCACTTGAACACATAGGTCCGAAGGTGCCCGTTGTTACCACATCAACATCTTCAGCAGCTACCTTAATTCCATTCTCTTCTACAATTTTTATCATCTCTTCTGCTGTAACTACCACAACATCACCATTTTTAATTTTTTCATTGATCTCATAATAGGTCTTTGGCAAAAAATCACCAGTTTTTTTCTTATTTTTTATTATCGATTGCTATCTACCTATTTAAAATATGCATCTTTTAAATTATTTGAGTTGTAAAATATTCCTTAAATGCATAAATTATGCACTAAAGTAATAATTAGAGTTTTAAAAAGAAATAACAACAGTTTAGAATGATTTAAATTCTTATTTTATTTCCTACAATTACATGATTTAGAAGATGCATGAAGTATGGTAAATAAAAACCTTAAGAGCACCTTATCCAATCGGAGTTTAATTGCCATATTTCTCCTGATTCTGACTACCCTCCTCTGGGGTACATCATTTATTATCACTAAAAATATAACAGAAAATGTACCAATTTTTCTGTATCTTGGTTTTAGATTTTTAATTGCTTTTTTGGGATTTGCTCCTTTCTTTCCTCATCTAAGAAATCTGAATAAAAAGATTTTTATAATGGGATTAACAACAGGGCTTATATATTTTTTTGGAATTGTTTTCCAAACATTTGGGCTTCAATTCCAATCTACGACAGCAGGAAAAGCGGGATTTATAACTGGATTAAGCACTATTATTGTGCCATTTCTAACATGGATTGGATTTAGAAAGCGACCACAAATTAGAATTTGGTTAGCTGTAGCATTATCTGTGTGTGGTATGGCATTTCTTTTATTGGAAGGCGAATCTGGATTATTTATTGGAGATATTTTAGTATTAATCTGTGCTTTCTTTTTTGCTCTGTATATCGTTTTGAATGATAAATATGTTCGTCTTATCGATGTGTATTTATATTCTATTATTCAAGTTTTTGTTATTTTCGTATCTAGTTTTATTTGTTCCTTAATTCTAAGAGAATCATATGATCTTATGTCATACTCTGCCCCATTTTGGGTGATAATGGTTTATATGGGTGTTGCCGTTATGACACTCACTTTTATCTTCCAGAACTGGAGCCAACAATATCAAGGACCTACCACGACTGCTATTATATTTACTCTTGAACCAGTTTTTGCAGCATTATTTGGTTTTCTGATTGGTAATGAGATTCTCTCTGTTTTAGCTTGGGTTGGATGTGGTTTGATCTTTGCTGCAATTTTTATTACCGTCCTTAAGAAAAATAATTCTCAAGAAAAAGATCTTAAATAAACTGTATAAAATAGACAAAATTAAAAAAATAAGTTAACACAATTTTATTTAAATCCTTTAGGTTAAAATTATGAATAATAATAAAACTTCAGAAGTAAAATTATTTGGCTTTAGAATTAATAGCACCATTGCTGTTTTTATTGTTTTTGTGATCATTCCTTTAATTTCCCCCTATTTCCATCAATTACCCTCAGCCATTTATACTATTATTCAATGGACTGCATATATTCTACAAGGTACAATAACAATTACTCCAGAAATAATTAATATAATAATCGGTAATTGGGTTTTTATCGTTATATCTGTAATCTTATTACCATTTTACACTTATATTCTAATCGCTTGCTCCAGAACAAAGAAATTAGTAAAGGATACGGAAGTTAGCTCTAATAGCTGGTTTGGTTTTAAATTATCTAGTATATCAACAAAAGCTCTTGGAATTTTGTCTATCATGAGTCTAATAGCACTTATTATTACTTTTTTTAGTTATATCAGTCCGTATCTGCTTCAACTTCTCTCACCGCCCATAGTTTTTTATCTTATTATTATAGAACGTCTATCATTAATGCTAATTTACATTTATACAATTGTTGTATGTAGAAAAGCATATTCCATTCTAAAAGAATCAGAAATTCCTTTAAAAGTGTAAAAAAAACACCGGTTATATATTTAACTTCAATAATTTTCTTTTTGTTCCTTTTAATTAATAGTTTAAGGTGATTTCATCGAGTTTAATTCTATTAAACTCTCCTAAAAACCTAATTTTGAGGCATTTAAAAATAATTTGTGTTGAAATCCAAAAAATATTTACTTAAACACATATTTAAATAATTAAAAAGCTATTATTATCTAAATAAGGGTTGCCTTATAGGTATTTAAGCATTTCATTAGATAAATTTACCAAATGACTTGTTATTAAAATAATCAGAATTTTGTGATATTATACATGTCCGCACATAAATTAAAACCAAAAGATCTTGCTATTTGTGACAAGTGCGGTAATGTTATGGTAAACAGAAAGATTCGTGTGAATAACTCTGATGAAGTTGTATTTCAAAGAGTTCTACAATGTATCGTTTGTCGTTATTGGATTTCTCAAGATTAAATTTTTCTTGCTATTTATAAAATAATTTAAGATTGAATATACACCAGATCTTAACTTTACCTAATTTAAATTTTTTATAATTTTAATAAAAGAAAAGGGAAGGGAAAAGAAATCTGAACTAAATTTTAAAATCAGGGAGAGAATTAAACTCAACGAGTTTAATAGAGGGCGAATTTTGGCAACAGCCCGAGTTGGGCTCTCTAATTTTAATTGTATCCAATGTTTATTCAGATTTTATAGATTCCCTTCTTAAGTCTTAGTAGATTTTTTTAATATAAAAACTATAATATTATATTTTATTTATGTTACGATATCAAGAACAAGCACATTGGGATAAAAAATTAAAAATTTTGTACAAAATCTTTCATTGCAATTTGTCTCAGTTAATAATCACATTTATGGGAGCAATAAGATCTTATTTCAGAAGTTCTTTAATCTTTAATTTTAGTCCGTCTTCAGCAGCGACAATATTTTTGATCTTAGTCCTTTCTTTAAGTTTTTTTACTTGACTAGGGACATTATTTTTATTTGACTTAGGGCTATCCATAAATGAACCAAAATGAGTAATAATAAGACTATTAAGAGGAGGGTCAATTTTGTTTAAATATGGTATAACTTCATCCGTACAAAGATGTCTTCTACATCTTTTTAAATCAGGGCGTAAAAGATTAAGAATTAGAATGTTGCAGCCAGAATATTCCTCAGAAAAACCGTCATATACCATAGTATCGCTTGTAAAAGCTAAAGAATAATCTTTAAGCTCAAATTTGATTCCAAATCCCTCGTTATTTGGAGAATGAACTGTTTTAGTTCCAAATATTCTTACATCTTTATAATTTAATCTATCACCTGCGTTAAATTTCACAACTTCTTCAAGCATGTTAAGATGATAATCAGAAATGTAATTCAGTACTTCACTTGTAGTAATTAATACGCCTTTTTTGTAGTAATTATAATTTTTATCATGTAAAATTTCTCTTGAGCTCTCAATTATAGCACTCAAATCACTATAATGGTCAACATGACCATGAGTAACAATAAAGAGTTCTGTTTTTATTGGATCTTCTTTATATTGGTTAATACGTACAATAGCACCAGGACCAGGGTCTATATGAGATTGAATATTATTAAATTTATATAAAATACCCCCTGTTGCTCTATATTGAGTTCTAATATGATGTCTCCCACCCCCAGATCCAAGAATCACTAGCTCATCAATCATATTTACCATTTAATATTTACTTATGTTTACTAGATTTTTTACTAACATTTCAAATGGTTTTTCAACATTATACCCTGTTTTAGAGGATGTTTTTATGTAATCTATCATATTAAAAGTATTTTTTAGATGTAGAGCACTATCATCGTCTACTGCAATTAAATCCTTTAGATCTAGTTTTGTTCCTACAAGTAGGATGGGTAAGTTTATATCATGTAATCGAGCAATATTTACCCATTCTAGTATATCTTTTATAAGAGGCATTCGAGTTAAGTCAATCAAGAGAAGAGCTGCCCTGGCACCCATCACAAAATTCTCAAGAAGATATCTAAAACGTTCCTGACCTCCTAAATCCCATAATTGAATAAGGCAGCGTGCATTATCATAAATAATCTCTTTGGTAAAGAAATCCACGCCGA
>JBHLNL010000119.1:0-11595 GCA_048941605.1 Promethearchaeota archaeon
CCAATCATTTATATGATTAATATCGATTAATATATTTTTTATTTTTTAAAAAGAAATTAATATTTTGAAGATTTTTCTATCACAAAAGAATTTATATTGAATATAAATGTTAAAATTTGTATTTTTGAATCAAATTAACCAATTATGATATGATAAAAGATGAATGAAAATAAATATGATTTAGCCATTATTGGAGCAGGGCCAGGAGGGTATCATTCAGCTATTAGAGCAGCTCAATATGGGGCAAAGGTTGCTTTAATTGAAAAAGATAAGCTAGGAGGCACATGTCTTAATTGGGGTTGTATCCCTACTAAAGCATTATACGCTTCTGCTCATCTAATTGAAAGAATTGAAGAGGCTCATGAATTTGGAATCGAAATTTCAGATTATAAAATTTCTTTTGCTAAAGCTGTAGAAAGAAAAAATAGGGTGGTAGAAGAATTAGTTAATGGTATTGAAGCTTTAGAGAGAAGTTGGAAAAATGATGTTTATAAAGGATTTGGGAGAATAATAGGGGGAAATATTGACATAGGATTTGAAATTTCAATTGAAGGGGAAAAAAGTACAATAATTAAAGCAAAAAGGGTTATTATTGCTACTGGATCATCTCCGGCATTGATTCCTGCTTTTAATATTGACCATGAAAAAATTTTAACGAGTGATGATATTCTGGACCCCAATTTTAAAACTGTTCCAAGGCGATTATTAATTATAGGGGCTGGAGTAATTGGATGTGAATTTGCTAATATCTTTGCAACTTATGGGTGTAAGGTTACAATGTTGGAATTTTTATCTTCACCAATCGCCACTGAAGAACCAATGATCGTCAAGGTACTTCAGAAAAAGTTTGAAGAGAACGGGGTAGAGATTCTAACTTCGCAAAATGTGTTATCTGTGGAAAATACTGGTAATGGTGTGAGAGTTACAACTTGTTCAGCAGAAGTCCCAAGAGATCAAATAGAGAATGCTGAAAAACATAGATTTGAAGCTGATCTTTGTTTAGTTTCTATAGGTCGGGCAAAAGAATCTAAAAATATCGGGCTTGAACAACTAGGCATTGAAATTGATCGAGGTGCCATAAAAGTTAATCCTGATACTTTAGAGACCACAGTAAAAGGAATTTATGCCATAGGTGATGTAACGGGTGGAATTATGCTTGCTCATGTTGCAAGTTATGAAGGTGATGTTGCTGTTGCGAATGCTCTAGCAAGTATTGGTGGATTTCCGGTACATGAAATGAAAACAAATTATGCAATAGTGCCCGCAACAATATTTACATCCCCAAACATAGGTTCTGTCGGATATCGTCGTCAAATGGCCAAAAATTTAGGATATGACGTATTAATGGGACAATTTCCTTACCAATCCCTTGGTAAAGCCAAATGCATGGGTGAAGAAGAAGGTTTTATTATGGTTCTAGCTGATAAAGAAACTCATAAAATTCTCGGTGCTTCCTGTATTGGAACTGAGGCTCCTGAATTAATTGCTGAAATAGCGTTAGCAATGCAACATGGCTTAACTATCCATGATGTTACAGAAACCATACACAGCCATCCTACAATCTCAGAAATGGTTCTTGAAGGATGTGAATCTGTAGTAGGTAAATCAATCCATAAAAAAGGACGCCCCATTTATCATTAATTCTATATTCTTTTTTTTTTTGATTTTGATCAAAATCTAATTTTAATTAACTAATCTCGTCATCATTGATCGTTCTTCGTCATCCTTTTTTATGTATATTGGCATATAGATATATAATTATTCCACAAGTGACTACTTTAAAGAAAATAATTAGATTATTATCGCCGTTGGGTGACTGATCCCATGGAGTGAATGTTCGTTCTGAGTCGGACATATTATCGAAAAACGCCATCTTTATATACGATCATTCACATAATATTATTGAGGTGAGTAAGTTAAATGAATAGTTCAAAATATGTTATTAGATCGAAAGAAAAGGCTGAAAAAAATTTCGAAAATATAAAAGACGCCATAAAAGGTTTATACGAGATTTTGGATCTTACCCTTCACGATGATGATTTTTATTATGAGGCGGGTAAAGATAATATTATGGGAATTTATAAGAATCTCATCGAGTTATTGCTAAATGATTATGGGCTCAGGCATCTTTTGAAGAAGATCCAAAACTCAGAAGTAGATTTAAACATTGTTTTAAACGAGTATTTAGCGAGTGCATAATTTTTTCTTCAATTTTAATGAGTTATATATAATAATTATTACTCAATATATTTTCAGTTCCCTGACTTCCTCCATGAATACTCACCTCAATCATTGTCCAACCCTACTTCAAGGAGATATCAGGGAGCTGACTCTTTTAATTTTTCTTGCGATTAGACATTTTATGCCATAAATACCTATTGAGTATATAAATACAGTTTCTTTTAGAATGCATATAATCCAAATAACTTCAAATAGATAATATTCATATAATCACTAGATAAAACATGAGGAAACGTAACCTTATTTTTATAGTAATTATTTTAATTGTAATATTATTAATCCCGATACTGTTCTTCACACTGAATTTCTCTCAACTTTTATTTGTAATTTATGAAATCAATTCTATCACTATTGATGGTGGAGCAAATGATGCCGATGCTGCTTTGGGAATGGCATTGGGAGAAGATGGTTTCCTTTATGCTACTGGATTTATTACTGTTCCTGGCCAAGGGAAAGATATTTGGTTAGCTAAATTTGATATGAATCTTAATTTGGAAAAAAATGTAACAATTAATTATTTTGGAAATGGTGATGATGTTGGATATACTCTTTTTCTTGATGATCATAATTTCTTATACTTAGTAGGTTATGTTTCTAATATTGGTGATAATCATGATATTTTCATTGGGAAATTTAATTGTACAGATCTTAGTTTAGCAAAAGCTATCGTTATAAATGGTCCTGATAATAGCACTGATGAAGGGTATGGTGTCTTATTTGATAAAAATAATAGTACATTCTACATTGCGGGAACAGTTACCGAACCAAGCGAGGGTTATAACATTCTTATTAGTAAATTAGATTTAAATTTAACAATCTTAAAATCAATAAGTTTAAATGGGCCATCTAATAGTACAGATAAAGCACGTTTCTTAGCTCTTGACAATAATGATCATCTTTATGTAAGTGGTTCAAAATCTCAAGAAGGGAGTGGCTATGACCTATGGGTAGGAAAATTTTATACTAATTTAACTTTTATTGATGAGATTATTATCTCAAGCCCAACTGAAGGAGAAGATAAGGGTTATGGAATAGTATATGATGGATACGATACTCTCTATTTAACCGGAACCTTAAATCATAGCACCCAAGGATTTAATATTTTTCTAGGTAAATATGATTTAGAACTTAATCATATTAAAAATATTACAATTGACGGCCCTATTAATGGGGAGGATGTTGCATACACCTTAGTATTTCAAAATAACTTACTTTTTCAAACAGGTGTGTATAGCGAAACATTGGGTGGGAGTAATATTTGGATTGCTGCCTATAACACAAATATGGAGCTGAAAAGATTTAAAACAATCGATGGATCGGCAAATAATTATGATACTGGTTACGGAATTATTTGTAAATTTCAAACAAGGTTTTTAATATCAGGTTCGATAACAGAAAATTTAGAAGGCTCCAATATTTGGATCGGGGAGTATTTTATGGGAGAGACAGCTGTGATATAGTTAAAAATGTTAAAGAAGTCTTTTACTACCTTTTGAGAATACGATTAATTTGAGAAACAACTTGAAAAGTAAGGATCAAATCAATTCCCTGATTCTGTATTAGAATATTAACCTCAATCATTGTCCAACCCTACTTCAAGAGATATCAGGGAATTGACTCTATTAATTTTTCTCAAACTACAAATGCTTATTGAATGATTCAAAAAGTAAATTTAGAATATAATTGTTTTTTAATTATTCAGACTCAAATTGTTTGTCCAAGTTAATAACTAATGGAATTTCCTTCTCATCTTTCTTAATAACGACTTTTAAAACTCCATTTTTAATTTTGGCACTAACAGGTTCAAATTTAGAGACTTTTATTCGCATCATGGTCTTTAAACAGGTCATATCTTCTGTATATAGATCACACTTTTGGCAACAGAATCCCTGGGGCATATACCCTATTATTGAACATTGATCAAAACCCTCACATTTACAGCTATTACACATTTTTTTTTCACTTCTTATAAATTATATACTAATTTTTTATAAAATTTCTTGTTTTAATATTTATAATTTATTACTAAAATAATATTATCACTTTTCATATTTAAAGTTGATCATCCTCGATCATTTCATTTTTTATTAATGATAATTTCGCAAAAATTAGATCATCAAATGCCGTTTTCAACATGTGATTGCACTCTTTGATCATATGATTTAGGTAATCATTAACAATTTCGGAAAGTGTACATATGAATTATCAATATCAATCAAAAAAATAACGGGAACAAAACATCAAAAATTTCTCTTAAAAATAAAGAATTATATCTTGGTTTTTGATCACTTTTGATCATTAGATCTTAAGCATTTTAATTTTTCCAATATAATTCCCAGAAGTATTTTACTGTCATTAAAAGAAATACACAAGAAGCATATAATTGTGATTGTAATCAAACTATAAAAGTGTGATTTTGATAATATAAAACAAATTTAAAGCATTTTATTATTGAAATTTTCTAAAAAATTTATTAAATCTCTTATATTTTTCTAAGCATCTAAGTAGATTGATAATAAAACTTTCGACATGTCTGTAATAAATTTTAAGTTTCGAAACGAGGTATTAAAACATAATGTTTCTTTAGCATATTGTTACCAGTGTTCTACATGCAGCGGTGGGTGTCCTGTAGCGCTAATAACTGGAGGAAGTTATAATCCAAGGAAAATTATTGAAGAAGCAATCCTCGGCTTGCAAGATAAGTTGGTAGATAAACAAGATCCTAATCCTTGGCTCTGCTCAACATGCCAGACCTGTGTTGAGCTTTGTCCTCAAAAAGTTGAGCTAACAGAGATTTTTACATTAATAAAGAATAAGTGTTTTAATACTGGGAAGGTTCCTGAAGCATTTATTGCGCAAGGGAGAGCTGTTTTAGAGAATGGAATTGCTATTCCCTATTCAAAAGCAATTATAACGAGAAGAGAAAAGTTAGGTCTTCCTTCAATAAAAACAGCTACTCCAGATGAAATAAAGAAGATATTAAAAATTACTAATTTTGAAAATCATATTCCAAAGGAGGGAGCATAAAATATGGTCTATGATTTATTTTTAGGGTGCGTAATTCCCGCGAGGCTTCCCTTCCTTGAAGCAGCTTCACGAAAAGTTTTTGAAAAGCTAGGGATTAAACTAAATGATGTTAATGGATTTTCTTGCTGTCCTGATCCAACAGGGATAGAGCTTATAGATCATAAGACGTGGTTAGCTTTAGGAGCGAGAAATTTAAGTTTATCAAATAATAATGGAGGAATTATCTCTTTTTGTTCAGGTTGTGTTGAAACGCTAAAAGGAGTTAATTATTATATACGAAAAGATCAAAAGGTAAAAGATGACGTAAATAAAATCTTAAAAAATGTTGGAAAAAAATATGATGGAACAACAAATGTAAAACATTTTGCTGAAGTTCTTTACGAGAATATTGATAAAGTGAGAGAGAATGTGGTACATCCTTTAAATGGATTTAAAGTAGCAGTTCATTATGGATGCCATTACTTAAGACCTTCTGAGATTATTAATTGGGATGACCCTTTTGAACCAATTACTATTGATGAAATAGTAAGAGCATTAGGAGCAGATTCTATAGATTATGAATTAAAAATGGAATGTTGTGGAAATCCACTTGATAAATCAGACAAAGAAATTTCTCTTAAAATGATAGATAATAAACTTAAATCGATTGAAGAATCTGGTGCTAATTGTGTTACTTTAGTATGTCCTGCATGCTTTCAACAGTATGATTTTAACCAACGAGAGTTGAGTAAAGATAAAGAAGTTGGCTACAATTTTCCAGTTTTTTACTTGTCAGAATTAGTAGCACTTGCTTTTGGGTTTAAACCTGAAGAATTAGGGTTGAATTTTCATAGAGTTAGAGCCTCAAGCTTATTAGAGGGTTTTTAAAATTTCAATAAAAATTTAGACATAATTTTTAAACTTACGGAAAAGATATGATAGAAAAATGGGATTAGCAGAAATAAAAACATTTGAAAATTTACAGAAAGATGTAATCTCAGTAAATAGATGTTGTGCTTGTGGTGCATGTGTTGCATATTGTGAGAATCAAGCATTTAATGTTATTGAAATGGATAATTATACTCCCAAATTTAAGACGGATAAAAGTGTTGAGAATTGTAAAGAATGTGGATATTGTTATTATATTTGTCCCCAAACAGAGCCTTTGTTCGATAAATTAAAGGAAGTACATCTTGTTAAAGATGAACTTGGGAATGTTATTGATATTTTTGCTGCTAGAACGACTAATGCAAAAATTAAAGAGATTGGACAAGATGGGGGAATAGTATCAACTATATTAACCTATTTATTTGACACAAATAATATAGATGCTGCAATAGTATCTGAATATGACACGAATTTTAAACCAATACCAAAAATAATATATAGAAAAGATGAATTAGCAAAATCCGCAGGAACTCGTTATTCAATATCATCTAATATCTTACCATTAAAAGATTTAACTCAGGTTGCAGAAGAAATAATTTCCTATAAGAAAAGAATTTATGATAGTGATCAGTTACGTATCGCATTTGTTGGAACACCTTGCCAATGTAGAGCAATTAGTAAGATGAAGCTTTTACATATTAAACCAGCACATGTTATAAGTGTGGTAATTGGACTATTTTGTTTTGAAAATTTTGATTATGATAAATTGATGAATACATTAAAGTCAAAAACGCAGATTAATCCTTCAAATATTAAAAAAACAAATATCAAGAAGAATTTTTTTGTTACATCCAAAGATAACTCAGTAAAAGAGGTAAATATTAAAGATCTTGACGAAGCGGTTAGAAATCATTGCCACGAATGTGATGAATTTGTAGGTAGATTTTCAGATCTTAGCATTGGGGCATCAGGGGCTCCTACTGGTTATTCAATGATCCTTACAAGAACTGAAAAGGGACGTAGCTTAATAGATTCGTTGCTTGCTACGGGATATATTGAAAGATATATTATTCCTGCCGAGCAGATTTCAGAATGGCGACCTAAAAAAATTAATTGGCTAAAAAAAATGACTTCACTAAAGGTGAAAAAATAAATGAAATGGTGGTTTGAATGGTAGAAAATTCTAAAAGTGTACTTATTATTGGAGCTGGTATTGCAGGTATTCAAGCAGCTTTAGATTTAGGAGATATGGGAATAAACGTCCATTTAATAGAAAAAAGTCCTGTTATTGGAGGAAAAATGGCACAACTAGATAAGACATTTCCCACTTTAGACTGTTCAATTTGTATTTTAGCACCAAAACTATCAGAATGTTATAGGCATCCGAATATTAATCTTTATACCCTATCAGAAGTCCAAAAAATAGAGGGTTCAAGTGGGGATTTTACAGTAGAAATCCTTAAACGTGCTCGTTATGTAAAGGAGGATGTTTGTACAAATTGTGGGGATTGTGCCAAAATTTGCCCAGTTAGAGGTGTTCCAAATTATTTTGACGCTAATTTGAAGAACATGGCTGCTGTTTATATTCCATTTCCTTCAGCAGTTCCTCCTGTTCATATTGTTGATAAGAATACATGTGTATATCTAAATTATGGTATTTGTGGATTATGTGCTACAAATTGTGGTGCAAAAGCGATCGATTTTGAACAGAAAGATGAAATTTTAGAAATAGAGAATGTTGGTTGCATTATTGTTGCGCCCGGCTATGGTTTAATGGAAGATGTCAATCCCCTTACAAGATATGGTTATAAGAAATATAGGAATGTAGTAACATCGTTAGAATTTGAGCGATTAATTTGTGCTTCAGGACCACTTGAAGGTCATTTAAGAAGGTTATCTGATGGGGTAGATCCTAAAAAAATTGCTTTTCTACAATGTATAGGATCACGTTCAGACAGAGATCAAAAGTATTGTTCTTCTATATGTTGTATGTATTGTACAAAAGCAGCAATGATTGCTTATGAACATAATAACGATTTAGAATCATTTGTTTTTTATATTGATATGAGAGCGGGAGGAAAAGGATTTCAAACTTTTCTCCGAAGGGGAGTAGATGAATATAATATTAAATACATTAAAAGTAAAGTGTCTCACATTGACATAGATGAGAATGAAAGTCCAATCATTACCTATGAGGATTATGATACATCTGAAATTAAACAGATAAAAGTAGATTTAGCTGTTTTAGCCACTTGTATAATCCCAACCCAAGGGATCGAAAAATTAGCAGATGTACTAGGTATTGAATTAAATCAATATAACTTTATTAAGACAAATCCATTTTTACCGGTTGAGACAAGTACAGAAGGAATTTTCACCTGTGGTTGCGCTCGTGAACCAATGGATATTCCTCGTTCTGTTGCTGAAGCAAGTGGGGCGGCAGCAAGAGCAGCGGAAGTAATTAAAGGAGGTTAAAACGATAATGTCTAAAAAGAAAGAAGAAACCCCCCGAATTGGCGTTTTTGTTTGTAGTTGTGGAAGCAATATAGGGGGATTAATAGATGTTAAAGAAGTAGCAGAATACGCTAAATCTCTACCCAATGTTGTATTTACTGAAGACAATTTGTACACATGTTCAGAAACAGGATTAGCTCAGATTAAAAATGGAATTAAAGAACATAATTTAAATCGTGTAGTTGTTGCTTCATGTACTCCAAGGACCCATGAACCGCTTTTTCGTGATTGTATCAAAGATGAGGGTTTAAATGAATATCTTTTTCAGTTTGTTAATATTCGTGATCAATGTACCTGGGTTCATATGAAATACCCTAAGGAAGCACTTGACAAAGCAAAAGAAGTTATTCGAATGGGAGTAGCAAAAGCTGCTAAACTTGAAGCACTCGAAAATATTGTAGTTGATGCAACTCCTACGGCTTTGGTGATAGGCGGGGGTGTCGCAGGAATGACAGCTGCTCTTAGCTTAGCAAATCAAGGATTTGAGACTCATTTAATAGAAAAGGATAATCAATTAGGAGGCAAGCTAAATATCATAAATAAATTGTTCCCTACAGGGCAGGATGCCTCTGAACTTCTAGAAAGCTTAAAGAAAAGAGTTGTAAATAACTCGAATTTAACTGTTTATACTTCAGCAAGAGTAACGGATATTGGAGGCTTCGTGGGAAATTATGAAGTGCAAATTGAACAAAATGGTAAAAATATTGATTTAACTATAGGAGTTATTATTGTTGCTGTTGGAGCGTCTTTATTAACCCCAACTGGAAAATTTGGTTATGATGGTAATAAAAGAATCACTCAATATGAATTAGAAAAGAAATTAAAAAATAATGAAATTAATAATCAAGAAATTGTAATGATTCAATGTGTAGGAGCTCGTAATGATGAAAGAAAGTATTGTTCAAATGTATGTTGTATGACAGCATTAAAAAATGCTTTATTAATTAAAGAAAAAAATCCTAATGCTAATATCACAATTTTATTTAGAGATTTATATACTCCCGGAACGCATTATGAAGAATATTACAGAAGAGCAAGAGAAGCAGGAGTTGTTTTTCTGAGTTATAAACTCGAAAAGGAACCTATTGTAGAAGAGAATAATATAAAAGTTTTCAATGAATATATTGGAGATGAAATTAGCATTCCTTATGATCTACTGGTTTTATCTACACCTCTGATCGCAAATGATGATAATAAAGAGCTTGCTCAAATGTTAAAAGTTCCATTAGAAGAGAATAAATTCTTTTTAGAAGCTCATGTAAAATTGAGACCTATGGATTTTGCAACTGATGGCGTTTTTATATGTGGTACAGCAAAATGGCCTGTAGATCTTACAGAATCTATAACTCAAGGGTATGCAGCAGCAGGAAGAGCAAGTACAATTATATCCCATGATACTATCGAAGTAGAGGGCGCCACTTCATTTCTACCTGAATATAATAAAAATTTATGTAGCGGATGTGAAGTGTGTGTGACTGTTTGTCCATATAAAGCGATAAGTAAAAATGAGAATGATGAGATCGAAATAACTCAAGTTCTTTGCAAAGGTTGCGGAGTATGTGGAGCAACTTGTACTAATCATGCCATAATTATAAGACATTTTACAGATGAACAAATTTTATCTGAAATATATGCATTTGGAGGGAATTAAAATTATGGGATTTGAGCCGAAAATTTTAGGATTTTTATGCAATTGGTGTTCTTATGCTGGTGCAGATCTTGCTGGAGTAAGTAGGATGCAATATCCTCCTAATATTAGAGTAATTAGGGTTATGTGTAGTGGTCGGGTAGATCCCAAGTTTATTTTTGAAGCACTTCGAGTTGGAGCTGATGGAGTAATTGTTTTAGGGTGTCATTTAGGAGATTGCCATTATCTTGAAGGCAATTATGAAGCCGAGAAGAAATTTGATATGGTTAAAAGATTCCTTAAGCTTATTGATTTTGATAATAGAGTAAGATTGGATTGGGTATCAGCATCAGAAGGTGCTAGATATGCTTCAATTATCACAGAATTTACAACTCATATTAAAGCACTTGGACCATCTCCAGTTGGAGGAGAAAGCCCTGATGAAGAAAAACTAGAGAAATTAAGGGCGATTGAAGAGGCTGCGGGAAGTGATCGAATGAGAGCCCTTGTAGGAAGAGAAAGAAAGATTATAGAACAAGAAAATGTATACGGAGAAAAAGTATCTCCAGAAAAATTTAATCAAATTTTTGATTCAGCGATTATTGAAGAATTTGAACGCCATAGAATTTTAATTTCTTTAGAAAAAGTTTCAAAATCTATAAAAGATTTAGCAAAGGAATTAAAAATAGATCCAAGTATAGTTTTGGAACATATGGTAACTTTGAAAAGTCGAGGTCAAGTTGACTTTGGAGAATTTATTGGAATTACACCAATGTTTTATAAAATGTAGAGGGAATAAGAATGGAAAAAGTTGGAGCTGTAATGGTTGTAGGCGCTGGTATTGGGGGTTCTCAAGCAGCGTTAGATTTAGGTGATTCAGGTTATAAAGTTTACTTAATTGAGTCTACAACAAGTATAGGTGGTGTAATGGCACAATTAGATAAAACTTTCCCCACGAATGACTGTGCAATGTGCATTGTGTCTCCTAAGCTCGTTGAGACTGGAAGGCATCAGAATGTTGATTTAAGTATTAATTGTGAGATCCTTAATGTTTCTGGAGAAGCAGGGAACTTTACTGTTAAAGTGAAGAAAAATTCTTTATATATAAATCCAGATAAATGTACAGGTTGTGGAGTTTGTGGTCGAAATTGTCCCGTTGAGGCAATAGATATATTTAATGAGGGATTAGCTAAATATCATGCTACTTCTGTGAAGTATCCTCAAGCAGTTCCACTTGTATATGCAATCAATAAAGATTTTTGCATAGGTTGTGGAGTATGTGCTGGGGTTTGTAAAGCAAAAGCAGTAGAGTATGCCAG
>JBHLNL010000239.1:0-2874 GCA_048941605.1 Promethearchaeota archaeon
CGAGGTAAAAAAAATGAAAAAAACAAAAATAATTTTGCTTGCAACTGTGGGAATTTGCATTTTTTGCTTTCTACCCTCAGTATTAGGAACAGCAAATGTTAGGCCAATTACGGACTTTATTGATACTAACACTATTCCTGGTTTGCCTCCTTTAACTGCTTGGGTTTCTGCTGAAGATAATTTAATTATGGTACCTCATGGGTTCTTTGAAACCCTCGCAGATTGTAATTGTGAGGGTTCTGTACTTGAAAGGGATTTAAAGGATGGAAGAATTTTATATCAAGTGAATTTACATGTAAAAGGTGCAACAACATGGGTTTTCTGGTTAGGAGGAAATTTCCCTTTAGATCCACCCATTTTCATAGGAGAAATGGATTATTACTTTGCAGCTACTTTGATCGTTTATGAGGGGAATCTTGGTGATCCTGTACCAAATCTTTGGATGATATGGTTCCCAGAAATGTTCGGTATGGATCCTATAGGAGAAGGTACAGCATCACATATTACGGCAAGTGGTACTGGTATATTTACGGAATATGCTGAAGAAATCGGACTAGGTACCAATGGAGAAATTGTGAATGTAAAAATAGATCAGGTTGGCCTGGTAAAATCAGAGGATCACCCCCTAAATGAGATGTGGCCTATAGAACACATCTTCTTCTACTGAAACGGTCAAGAGCAAGTACAATAACAATTAAAAGGAAATTTTAAATTTTAAATCAGGGAATAGAATTGGAGGAGTTGGGTTAGATAAAATGCTTACCAGTAAAGCTACTACTAAACCAACATTCCTCCATTCTATAATTCTTTTTTTTTTTTTTATATAAACCTTAATAAATAATATAAAGAAAATCCTTTTTTTCCAAGTAAAAGAACAAGATAAAGATTAACAGAAAAATTCATTAATCATCAGATTTAAAATAATAAATAGATTAATCTAATCATAAGATTGCATCCAATTAAATATAATAATGTCTCTTTCACAGTTAAATCAATTAAAACGAGCAGAACAACTTTTTGATGAGGGTAAGTTTGATGAGGCTCTTGAAATATTTAACGATTGGAGTCAATTTGAAGGGCTTAGTCATCAGCAAAAGAAATACTATCAGTTTCTTAAAGGCATGATATTATCATATCAGCACAACACCGAAGAAGTTATTAAGTTTGGCGAACAAGTTCTCAAAGAAGGTCAAAAACACAATGATTATCTCCAAGCATTTGATGGATCATATTTTATTATTTTTGGAAAAATTTTCGCAGAATATGAGGGAAAAATTGGTGATGCAGACAAATTACTTGAAAAACTTGAAGCTTCATTTAGACATATTTCTAATATATCCAACAAAATTTTAGTCCAAAGAGAAGCTCGGTTAAATTTGTTGAAAGGACATATTTATAAGAACAAGGGTAATCTAGATTTAGCAGAAAAATGCATAGAATGGGTATTTGGTGCAAAAAGGGAGCTTGGTAATTCATTCGAAATTGTATGGGCTAATCATTTACTAGGACAAATTATGTTTCTAGCAAAAAGTAAAACTAATCTTGCTATGAAGTATTTCAAGAAAGCGATGGCACTCGCTAAGGAAATTAAATTTAACCACTACTGGATTGCTATTTCTCACGGTTTTTGTGCGTTGATATACTCATCAATTGGAGAGTTAGATAATAGCTTAAAACATTATATGAAAGCTTCAAAACTAACAAAAGGCTTTAAAAGTATTTATATGGATGCAATGTTACTAAATAATCTAGGGGTACTATATTGTCAGAAAGGCGAGTATGACCTTAGTTTAGAATATTTGGAAAAGAGCTTATCAATATTTGAAATCCAATCTGTAGGAGTAGAAAATTGTCTTGATAGTCTAATATATGTTGCTCTCGAAAAAGGAGATACTAAACTAGCTCAAAAATATTTCCAGCGCTTGGAAAATATGTATAATCAAACAAAACTTAGCCATGTTGAGTTAATTTACAGATACAATAAAGCTTTAATGCTAAAAAGAAGTTCTCGAATAAGAGATAAAGCTAAAGCTGAGGAATTATTTAAACAACTCGTCAACACAACCACTTTAAGCTTTGAGGTGATTATTGATGCAAATATCCAGCTCTGTGGCTTATTTCTTTGGGAATTCAGTATAAATAACGATAATGAAGTACTTGATGAACTAAAACACTACATTGATAAGTTATTAACTATAGCTGAGAAATCACATTCATATCTAGTTTTTTCTGAAACCTTCATTTTACAGGCCAAATTAAGTCTAGTAAACTATGATATCAAAGCAGCTCGGAGATTTTTAACCCAAGCTCAGAAAATAGCAGAAAAATACGGAATTAAACGATTAGCAATGAAAATTTCACACGAACATGATGAATTAATTAAAAAGTTAAAGATGTGGGAGAAACTAAAAGAATCTGGTGCTTCTATATCTGAACGGTGGGAACTTGCTGGTTTGAACCAAAAAATAGAGAATATAGTAAGAAGACGAATGATTGAAACACCTAAGATCTTAGAAGAAGAGCCTGTCTCAATTTTTATCATAACAGAAGGAGGATCACCTTTATTTTCACACTCATTTATAGATCAAAAATCGTTTGAATCACATCTTTTTGGTGGTTTTTTAACTACTGTTGATTATTTTATTAGGGAAATTTTTTCTGAAGGGCTAGAGCAGGCAATCTTCGGTGAATATACTCTCCTAATGAGATTTATTTCCCCTTTTTTTATTACTTATATCTTTAAAGGTGATTCATATTATGCTCATCAGAAGATAAATTATTTTATGGAACACATCCAGAAAGAAGAGGATATTTGGCAAAAGTTACTTAAATCTTTTCAAGTGAATCAATCTATAAAAGTAAAAGATATACCAT
>JBHLNL010000120.1:0-11400 GCA_048941605.1 Promethearchaeota archaeon
TGGACATAGATTTCATATCCAATAATTTCTTTTTAATAATATTATACCAAATCACTTATTTTAAATTTATTAATATCAATTCTTTTGTTTGGGTTAAAATGATTAAGCAACCTTAAAAATAACCCCTAATTATTGCTTTATAATTTTGGATTATATAATTAATGTGAATTGACATCTATGTCATCTAAAATGCAAGTTATATTTGGAGATTGGCGTCTAGGAAGAATATTAATGTTTTTTTTCATAACAACTTCCGTTTCATTCGGACTTAGAGGTAATTTGATAAATATTTTGCTTGCAGGTATAGTCGGAGCAACTTTATCTGCTGGAGGATTCTTTTTTGATTATCTTGGTGATTATAAGAAAGATCTAGAATCAGGTAATTTAAAGAATCCTATTGCGAGAGGTACATTATCTCCACGAGGAGGTTTAATATTCGTTATTCTATGTTTTGCTATCAGTATTACAATTTGTGTTATAATAAATATCTGGGCTTTAATTCCCTTATTTTGTCTAATTGGTGTGATTGCTGGGCTGGTTAATGGAATACTTGACACAGCTCTCTTACGATCATTCAGTTTAGGGGTTCTTCAAGGTTTTTATGTTTTAATTGGAGCTCTGTTTGCTTATAAATTTGAAGTAAGTGTAATTCTTCTTGCGTTATTCCTGTTTTTTGCAATGACTGGAGCAAGAGTATTAGGAGATACAAGAGATCTCCCTTATGATCAGAAAACAAATACAAGTACAATCCCAAAAAAATATGGTGTCAGATGGGGGGGCTGGTTTCTTTTAATTAATGAATTTATTGCTTATATAATTGGAATTAAGATCTATATATTAGGATTATTGGGAATTGGATATTTAATATGTATCATTATAACTATAGCTATTGGAATACCTTTAAATTTATTATATTTTTTCCACCCTACTCCTAAAATTGCGCGCATCACAAATGTATTATCCTTAGCTATTTTAGGTTCATTATTCGTAATAAGTATGTTTATAGGACGATTGTAATTAATTTAATCCCTTGTTCTTTTTAATTCAATTTTCACAGCATTGGTTCTATCTGGACATTCCCATTCTACAATATCAGGATTTTCACCCCAAGAATCTGGAAAAGAACCTCCAAATTGAAGCATAATAATATACGGAAAAATATCATGATAAAAAAATCCGCACAATCCATCTGAGGAGTGACCATCTAAATCAAATTTATCTCCTACCTTATGACCCGCACTACAATTACCCTTTATTTCTATAATAGTTCCAACAATTCTATATCCTACTTTTGTCAAATTTAAAACCATTTTGATTTTATTTTTAAATATATGAAAGTTTAATTATATTTAGAGATAATTTACAATCTACTTAAATTAGGTATTAAATTTTTACCTTTAAAACGATTTTCATGTTAGACTTAAATGATTTAGGGCAACCTACTGATTTTTGGAAATATTTTAATCAAATATCTAAAATTCCTAGACAGTCAAGATATGAAGAAAAAATAAGATCTTTTATCCAAAATGAAGCAGAAAAATATGGTTTTAAAGCCAAAGTTGACGAAATAGGAAATATTGCTATAAATATTCCTACAGCAAATCAGAAATTAAAATGTGTATTGCAATGTCATATGGATATGGTGTGTGAGAAAAATGAAGCAATAGTTCATGATTTTTCAAAAGATCCTTTAAAATTAAAAATCATTGAATTTGATAATGAAAGATGGATTACAGCAGAAGGTACAACATTAGGAGCAGATAATGGTGTTGGAGTATGTTATTTATTAACGCTGATGAAAAAAATTTATGAGAATGAACTAAACTTTGATTCCATAGAACTTGATTTATTATTCACTGTTCGTGAAGAATATGACATGGGAGGCGCAAAAAATATTGATCCAAACTTAGTGGATGGCAAATATTTAATAAATCTCGATTCTGGAGAAAAAGCAATTACAATTGGATGCACAGGAGGGATTGGGTTTCATACAAGAATTAAAAAGAAATCTGTCTTTATAGATCGAGGTCAATTAGATTTTTTACCAATTAAACTCTCTATTTTCGGACTAAAAGGAGGTCATTCTGGGAGATGCAATGAAGGTCAGGCACATTCTATCAAAATTTTAAGCCAAATTCTTTGGAAAATTAATAAAGAATATAAAATTCACATTAATGTAATCCATGGAGGAGGCGCAGCTAATGCTATACCTCGAGAAGCAAATTCAATATTCTTTATTAAAGAAAGCCAGTTTGCAGAATTAAAATCGTTTGTTTTAGATATTTTCCAAGAAATTAAAAAAAATTTCGACGGAATAGAAAGTGAAATGAATATCTCAATAGATAAACTATTAGATTTTTCAAGTAATGAAGTATTGGATAGTTCTGTACAAGATAAATTGTTAGATTTTTTATATGCAGTTCCCAATGGTCCTATTGCTTTTCATCCTAAAATAAAGGATTTGATGTTTACTTCAACAAATTTGGGTAAAATAAGAACTAAAGAAGATCATATTAAGATTAGATGGCTACATAGAAGCCTAAGTAAATATTATAACTATGATATCTACGAAAAAATTATATCATTATTAGATCTTTCTGGTTTGGAGAAAGAAAATACATTCCGAGGAAGTTATCCTCCATGGGAAGCGAATTTTAATTCTGAACTTTTAAAAATGGCTCAAGAGACTTATAAAGTGTTATATAAGGAAAGAGCAAAAATAAGAATAATTCATGGAGGATTGGAAACTACACTATTAATAGACAGAATTCCAGGAATTGAAGCGATAGCTTTTGGAGCTAATACCAAACAACTACACTCTCCAGATGAGCGATTAGAAATCAAATCAGTAGAAAGAACCTGGAATTTTCTAATGAAGCTTTTAAAAAAACTAGATTAAAAAAATTGATTTTCCTAATACTTCTTGACAAGTTAATAAAAAAAAAATATTATTATCTATTTTATAACTATCTCGTAAACTTAGAAATAAATGATATCTTACGGCCTGCTCCTACTGCTAGATAATTCCCTCTGATATTAACAACTGCTACATTCAATCTACCAAATTCTCCTATACATTTATAGATATCTACTTTATATAAATCGTGATAACAATAAATATTCCATTTAATCCACTGGTCTTCAAAATGCAAATAGACTGCTTTTTCATATATATGTAGTTCTGCTGTTCCTTTATAGTTCATGTCATGAATCTTTATTTTTGCACATCCCTCGAAGACTTTAGGTTTTGTAGACATTATAGGTAGCACTACATAAGATGGAGTATCAGCAGCGTGATGAATAGTATTTTCAGCAATTTGAATTGCATCTTCCATTTCAGTGTATAAATTTCCGCCACTATTAAGATTACGATCATGTTTTGGAAAGTTACTACTAGAAATATCTATTCGTATTGAATGACCCTCTTTAAAAACTTGGCAAATATCACCCATACTAATTGTGAATTCATATACATCAGTAGGATCTCCAGTCATTAATTCGGGTTCTGCCATTGAATTCCTGTATCTTGCTCTTATAATCCCGTCTGCTACAAGCATCAATTCTCCCGTATCCCACACATCAATTAATTTGGCGGTGAAGTCAGTATCAAAACAGTCAGAAGAACCGCTAAGGTAGACCTTAATAGGTCCCGCAATTTCAACATCTTCTTCTAATGGTTCTGTCGTATAGCTTAAGATATCGCCTCGCCCAAATACTACAGGAGTCTGTTCTAAAGATCCGGCTGGTAAACCGAGATTTCGTCCACCCCAAGTGAGTACTGGGTCCATTGGATCATAAGTAAAACTTAATGAATCTTCGAATTCAGTAGGTGGAGTAGTATCAAGAAATCCATCGGGATGCATGTAATAAGTAGTATAATCAATCCCTCCTGGAGGCCATTGATCAGCATATCGCCATTCATTATCTCCAAGACCGATATACCACACAGGCGGTTCATCCATTATTCCAGTGTCTACACCCTTCAACCAGTAGTCGAACCAATCATAGTAGGGCTCATATGGTAATGTACCTAAGCCTCCATGAGTACCAGGCAATACGAAAAGTTTCTGATTTCCCAAATATTGCAAGTCTACAAACGCATCAATTGTACATCTTGAAAAAAAGTCAAACCATCCAGCGACATGGAGAATTGGAATATCAATTGTATCATGGACATCAAGTTTATTTCTGAAATCATCCTCATTGGGATGTGACATAACCTCATCCCCAAATGGCTGTAACTTAGTAAAGAATGGGTTTCCACCGACTATAGGGAGATTCATCCATGCTTTCGAATCCACAGCGCGATCAGGGTAAAATGGGTAGAAATGACTAGTTAAATCCGTTATATTCTGATAAAGGTTATACATATAGAATGGGATATTCCCCCATTCTGCCATTGGCACAACGGTTAACAAGTGTGATTGAGAAAGACCTGCTAATGTTTGAAAATATGTCCATATCACAGAATCTAAGCGATAAGCTCCTCCATCAAAAGTGACATCGTTATAGAGATTTGCACTTGCAACATACGAAAGAACTGTCTCAAGGTGAGGTGGATTTTCCCCAGCTGCCAAATAAGCTGTATTGCCTGATGCTGAAGCCCCAAACATGCCAACTTTTCCGTTACACCAAGGTTCTGAAGCCATCCATTCTATAGTATCATACCCATCAGGACCATCATCATAAAAGAGACGATCCACTCCCTCCGAGAAATACCGTCCTCTGGTATCTTGTTCTACATACGCATACCCAAAGAAATTTTGATGTGGCCAATCCTCAGGATCGGGTGGGACACCGGGATCACCAATTCCATATGGAGTTCTAGTAAGAATTGCTGGATAAGGTCCAGGACCCCACACAGTAGGATCTGGTAGATAGACTCTAGTATATAATTTAACCTCATCTCTCATTTCTACCCAATACTCATGGAGTTCTGGTCCACTTGGATTTGCTCTAACTATGGGTATTGTAATGAATGTAAAGCTAGCAATGAATAAAAAAAGCATAAATAATAAAAATTTTGTTTCTTTTCTCATTTTCATTTTTCTCTCTTTTATTTTGGGTATTTATATCATTACGCCCCTCCTCGGCGCTCCAAATAGAAAACTTACAAATTTAAAGACATTTAGAATATTAAAGAATTCATATAAACTATGATTTCCTTTTTTTGGTTAAAAATTTAATTTTTTACTTATAAAATTGGATTGAATTAATGTTACGATAAAGTGGTATATAAAAGTTTTGACATTCATTTAAAACTTGATTCATTAAGTATTTCTACAGTTGAAACTATCTATTTTAATATGGAAATCATTAATCGTGAATTAATTGCATTTAAAGAAAGAAAATTTCCCGAAAAAATATGTTTTAAACCAATTGGAATAATTAATACACCATTTAAATCTCTTAAGGGTATCCCGATTCAATCATTAATGTCAGATGCGAAAGGGAAAATAGAAATTTTTCCTGAATATAAACCCGGTTTAAAAGATCTATCAGATTTTTCTCATATTTATTGTTTATATTACTTTGATATGGTAAAACCTCCTGTTCCACTTCAATCAAAACCTTTCTTAGATAATGAATTGAGAGGTGTTTTTGCAATTCGAACACCATTTCGCCCAAATCCTATTGGGCTCTCAATCTTAGAAATTTTAAAAATAGAAGATAATAGAATATATGTACAAAACGTTGATATCCTAGATAAAACACCAATATTGGATATAAAACCCTATGTTTCCAAATTTGACAATATTAAAACTAAAAAAAACGGATGGTTAAAAGGAAAAATTAAAAAAATAGTCACTTAATTGTGAAACCAATTATCCATGTATACATCAAATTTAATCTGATGTACACAATAATTTTTAAAACTATAATTGAATAATATATTAAATATGAGTGGTGAAACAAAAAAACAAAACAGGTTATTACAAATATATAAATTATTGCGAGTAATTGATATTCCTATTGCTCTTCTTAGCGGATTTTGTTTATTAGCCTCTTTTTTTGTTTTATTTTTGGCTCAGCCAAACCGTTATTATTTTTTTCTCTTAATTCCCCTAATTGGTGTTTTTTTTCTCACATATTATTATCTTAGATTAAATTTTTCTATTGAAAGCCCTAGCAGATTAATTTTAATCGATTGTATGATATTCCTTCTTTATTTAACTTTTTTTTTAATAATTTTTATTACATTAATTACACCTGAAAAAAATGTTAATTTCTTTTTTTATTAAATAGTTTTATCCCCATTATATAGATTTTATTATGTTCTCTTGGTTCCTCTATTTGGGGTTATTTTGCTAAATATTTATTATTTAAAATCCATATTTCCCATTAGATATAGAAATATATCTATTATGGTAATATTCTTGGTTTTTGTTATATTTTTATTTATTGCAGGTTATTTTATAATAAATTGGTCAGCTCCCCTATTAACCCAATATTATGGAAGCATTCCGGTTGTGGATTAAAGATTTCTAATTTTAATGAGTATTCTTCTTTTCCCGTACTCTTTTAGCTTGAATTGCAATAGTTTCAAGAAGTCTTCTTTGATTTGTTGAGATCCATGGACCTTCACAATCTATCGCTGCATATGGAATATCAACCTTATTAGCTAAAGGACGTATAATAGCTTGTGAGTTCATAGCAGGTTGGCAATTAAAAGTGCCTAAATTAATTAAACCATCATAAACATCTTCTTTTATCGAATGTAAAAACCTGCCTGCTATTATTGGAGTTTCACTAAGACTATTTGAAGAGACATAATGGTTTCCCTCTTCAAAGAGATCAATAAAATCTATAAATGGATCAAATAATAATCCTGATTTTCCAATATAGTTTCTGAAAGTTTTACATTGTGAACTTAAGAAACTTAGAGCATTTTTATTCCTCTTTACTCTACGAACTTCCTTACGATCATTTTCATCTATGTCATCAGACTGATACAACCGTTCATCAAATTGTTCTTTTGGAGTAATAAACCCTTTTTTAAATCCATATCGTATTGTGCTTTCAGCCAAAATTAAACTCATAGATTCAATTATATCAACTACCTTCGGAATAATACCTCTTTCAAGAAAAAAATCTTCTATTGGGTAATGATCAAACATTAAATTTAAACCCCCAAAAATTAACACTTTTGGAGTTTCTTCAATTTTTGCATTAAGTGGTATTTTCGCAACTTCTTTAGCCCATTTTATTAACCCTGTATTTAACGTTTTTTTACTTTCCTTCACATTATTAATTAATTCATTAGTTAAATATTCAAATTTCTCCAATGCTTTAACTTTATCTTCAGCAATGCATTGCAAAGCATTTCTAGCTTCAATAAGATATTGTCCGACGAGAAAATTGATGTTTTCCCAAGCAATTAAGTCACGATTCAAACCTAAATAATTGTTTGTATACTTAGGAAAAGCGCAGAAAATTACATTTTTTATATTTAATCTTTGTGAAAATGTCTCCCAAAGAACAGGCCATGCTCCATTTTGACATGGTCCGTGCTGATCTATTGGAGTTCGATATATAGTAATTTCATTTTCATCTCGATATTCATTAATGTCCTTCAAAACTGCTCCCGCTATAGCGACACTTGCAAGACATTCCCTTCCTGAACAAATTTTTTTAGCATATTGTAAAATTGATGCATCAGTTTCTTTACTGATTCTTATATTTCTATTATATTTTTTAAATAGATTTATAACAAGTTGTCTTCCATAACGATTTCTTGGTTCTGGATCTACATATACTATTCTGGGATCATCAAACTCAATTTTTTGCCCATCACTGTCAATAATGCATTTATTTTTTTCTGAAAATCGAGATCGCTTGATTGGATCTCTTTCATTCGTTTTTAAATTTTTAGATAGTTCTATTTCAGTCATTTTCAAATAGCTATACTTTGATTTATTAATTTTTTAATACTTTTATCTTTCTTTCGATGGCGTTCTTCGATGATATCAAGAAATGCACCGACCCGTGTCTCAAAGCCAGCATGAGCCGTATGAGAATCTATTTCAAGATAGCAAAAGGTATGACCTTCAAGTTGTTGCCTAAAGTAATGATACATAGTGCCATCAGGGCCACAAGAAAAGCAAGATACAAAACAAATGTACAAATTGGGATATTTCTTTACATATTCAACAGCATTACTGATCTCCTGAGTAAATTTCCACACATTCCTTTTATGAATTGCTCCATTATTTAAAATTGGTAGTAAGTCAGAAGGAATAGCATTATATCCCCTGCTGACAATCTTACGAGGAAGTGCAATATTAACATCAGGTGGATAGACAACGTAAGGTCTTCCTGCTATAATTACAGATGGTTTTTTTAGTAGATCTTTTAATTTCTTTTTCCCAAATTCGAAATATATCTCTCTGAACATCTTGTAGTGAGATAAGGCTACAAATCCAGCATTAATACCTACTTTTTTTTCTAAACCTAATTGGCAAGCGATTCTTCCAAACTCTTTCAGAGTTGTCTCAATCAATTCTTCAGAAAGACCAATATGAGGTGATAGAATTTTATTACCTACATTCTCAAAAGCAGCGCGGATTATATCAGGAATTGTTGTTGTAGAAGGACATGTATACCCATGAATATAACCTTTGGGAATTTCCATTTCTATTACGTGAGGTAAGAAAATATAGTCAACATTGCGATTAATAAGATCATTTACTGCTCCATGAACTAGTTCACAGGGATAACATATGGGTGCCTTTGTTTTAGTATTGCCAATTTTTGAAGGATTTGATAACACTACGTTGTATCCAAGCTCGTTGATGAATTTTGCATATAGTGGAAAAAGAATATGAGAAGTTAAAGCCATAGGTATACCTATTGTACCACGAGAATTCTTTACAGAACGGGCTCCGAATTCATTAATTATTATATTATTTCTTAATTCTACAAGATCTTGGCCTTGTTTTATTTTAGTATCTTTTTGGCGTATCAATCTATATTTAGAGCATAAACCTCCAAAAGGATAAACTTTTCCTCTTATTGAAATATTCTGAATCTCACAATTATTTTCACAAGCTTTACACCTGAAAATATTTTTCACTTCTATTTCCCCTTTCTGTAAATTCTTGAGTTTATAATGTTCTTCATGCAATATGTGATTCTCTAAAAGATCGCGAGTCATAAGAGCTGTACCCACTGCCCCCATAAGTTCAGGATGTTTCGGTACAATTACATTTCGCTGTGAACGAGCAGCTATAGCTAAAGCAACCGATCTATTAAGAGCAACACCTCCAAGAAAGAAAAGCGTATCTCCTATTTGACGTGATCCAACAATACGTGAAATATAATTATCAGCAATAGAATATACTAAACCAGCAATAACATCTTCGGATTTTGCTCCCTGCTGAAGAGCGTTCCTTAGATCAGTGTTGATAAAAGCTGCACATCGCTCTCCAAATGCTATTGGTTTTGTACTTTTTAGCGCTAAATCACTAATTTCCTTCACATCTATGCCCATGTCTACTGATGCAGATTCTTCAAGAAAGCTTCCAGTTCCAGCTGAACATCCCTCATTCATCGCATAATCAATCGGTACACCTTTTAAGAAAGAGATAAATTTTGAATCCTGGCCTCCTATTTCAAATACCGTGTCTACATTTGGAAGTTCTTCAGTAGCTGATCTTGCGTGCGCCAATATCTCATTAAAACTTCGGCAATTATCTAAATATACTGACACCATTTCTCTAGCTGAACCTGTAACCCCTGACTGAATAATTTTTATAGAATTATCTCCTACTTGATTCATCAATTCATTGAGACAATTTTTCGTAGCTAATATAGGATTTCCTAAGGTTCTTAGGTACACACTTGCACCTATTGAATCATCAGAAACGTTAAATAACACTGCTTTTGTAGTAGTAGAACCCGCGTCGATACCTAGAATATATTTTCCTCCAGCTTTTATTTCAATTTTGTTTTCAGTTTCAACACGGTAATCTAATAGAGATTCCGATTTCTTGAGAGGTTCATGAGTTTCAAACTCAACTTTTGATGATTTAAACAAATTTTTCTGGTTGATAAATGATTCTGACAACTCAGATGCAAATAATGACGCCCCAAATACTTCAAGGTAAGAACTTTCAGGTAATACTTTAATTTCTGAATCCTTTAGAAAACTTGAAAGATTCTCAATGAAGATTTTGTTTAATGCTACGCCTCCTGATATCACAATTAATTTTGTAGACCACTGAGCTGATTCAATCATTTCGCTAACTTTTCTTGCTAAATCATAGATTAAAGTTTTTACAATGTCTTCAGGTTTACACTCACCTTTATTTAGTTTATGAGTAGCATCAGATTTACAGTGAACAGAACACCTTGTTGCCAATCGTGTAAATTTTCCTTTTAAACTCGCTTCAATTCCTTCCTCTATTGATAATCCCATCCTTTGAAGTTGTTGAACAATGAATTCACCTGTACCAGCAGCACATTTCGAAGTTGCTATTATGTTTTTTATGATACCATTTTTCATCGGATAAACACTAAATGTTTCTCCACCAAGGGAGAGTAAAATGTCTGGTTTCAGATTATAAAATGATAAAGCCTTTTCTAAGCATTCTACCTCTGAAATGTATGGTAAATTTAGAAAACTGCTTGTAGCTTGACCTGTTATTACAATTCTTGAATCATTATCGACATTATAACGATCAAATATTCTTTTTATAGTCTCTTTAGGAGAACCTTCATGTCGTATAACCTCACTTATTATCTGTCCGTTTCCTGTTCTACGAACCCATTTTACTGAAACTGCACCAATTTCTAGCCCTTCAAAATATTGTATTTCTTGTTTATTTGTCTCAGAAAGTGTCTCATTTAACATTTGCAATCAGCTCTATAAAATGAAAACTGGTTATTTTACTTAGATATTGATTGATATAAATAAATAAAGAAAGAGAATTATAGATAAATATTTAAATATTACACGACAAAAAATACGATTATTGATATTATTCAATTAAGCTCATTAAATCTTTTGTAATCATTAACTATTTAAATATAAAATTTTCCCTTTTCAGCGAATGAATTTAAAATAAGATTGATTATTAAAAAAATAATTTAATCTTAATAAAAAGAAATACAGCTCTTTTTAGCTTATTGGAATAAGAGAGAAATAATTGAATGATCGTTCATTCAATAAGTATTTAAATATGATATAATAAGTTTTTATGAAACTTTAAAAAGATCTAATAGTAAACTGTTCAAATATATGAACAAGAAAAGGTTTATATGCTTATTTGTTAATTGCCCATATTTGGAAAAGAAACTTTCATAACAAAATAGCCTCTCAAAGGTTAAAAATAGATCCGATATCAAAAAACGAATTTCTAGAAAAAAACTCGAGTCCATTCTTGACGGCAAATCCTACAT
>JBHLNL010000121.1:0-11397 GCA_048941605.1 Promethearchaeota archaeon
TTAGCTAGATTAAATAAATTTTATATGCTTCCAAAATGGGCTAAAAGATGGTATTTAGATATGAAGCAGAGTGAATTAAATACATTTATAGCATCAACACCATTAGTATTATCTTTTTCACCTTTTCTGTTTGCACCATTTCCAATTTTTGGAGCTGTTGCTTTAATAACTACAGGCTCAGATGCCGTCGCTTGCATCATAGGTAAGAAATATGGAAAAATTAAACTGAGAACTAATTCTAAAAAGAGTATTGAAGGTCTTCTTGCGGGTGGTTTAACCACTTTCATAATAGTTTCTGTAATTTCGATATTATTTTATCCATGGATGCCTATATCGATTGAGAAAATAATTATTATGAGTTTTGTTGCCACTTTAGTATTTATGTTAATCGATGCTTTTACTAAAAATATTTCTGATAATATATTAAATCCCTTGTTAACCGGATTTGGAATGTGGATTATATTTTTACTCTAAAATATGTATTTCTTAGTTGTTAAAAGATTTAGCCGCCAAAGTAAACATAAATAAAAACGATTTGATCTCCATCTTTCAGCTTAGTTTCTAAAAATTTATCATGTTGATAACTTATCCCATTGATAATGATAGAAAGGAGTTTGTTAAATTTTCCCTTCTCTCCTTTTTCCCAAATTAAGTCTGTAAATTTATCACCAAAATTTTTTCCAAAAAATTCTATCAACTCACTTAATGTCAGTTCTTTATCAAATTCAATTGTATCAAATAAATTTTTAGTGACCTCATTGAATGGCGGAGAGAATTCAAGGTGTAATTTCATGATCTAATTAAACAAATGAGTTTAATTATCTTAAGAAATTAAAATAAAAAAATCGTTAAAAATTTGATGTTAATAAATAATAAAAAAAAATAAAGTAGATTTATTATTAATTTTAATCATCTTCTTTTGCTTCTTTTACAGCTTTCTTGATACCCTTCTTGACACTTCCAGATTTCACGGCTTTTTTAACACCTTTACCAGCCGCTTCTGATCCTGTGACTCCTTCGACTAATCTCCCTAATCCTTTTGCAAAACCCTTCTTGAGCTTCTTACCGAATTTACTTTTTTTCTTTTTTTCCTCATCATCACCCATAAATCTTCAACCTACGGTACGTTTAATATTTTTTATTTCATATATTTTTCTTTAAAATAAAATCTAGTAATTAATTTGATATTCTTATATTATCATAATGAAAATGTGGTTATTATAAATGTTTTGAAAATTAATAATTAACTCAAATAAGAACAATGGATTTATCATAATTAAAACTTTAATACACTCATTAGAATTTTATTAAATTTGTAATAATTAATTTCTAATATAGTAGATTGTAAATATCTATATCATTCTAAATTCAAAAAAAATTAGAGAAATTGTTTAAGAATGGCTAAAGTGTTTTTTATATCTAAAAGAAATGTCAGAGATGCGTGGCTTTCTGCTGTTGGGCAAATCTTATTCAATGGGGATGATATTAAAACTGAATATGATAGGCTGGAAGATCCCCCTTCCAAAGATGCTACAGTTTTAATCGAAATAAATGAACCATTTAGTAATCCTATTATGCGTAAAGATAAAATTATGAAAATTAGGTCGAAATTTGGCAATTCTTATGAAGTTTATGGTTGTCTAGCAGATACCTATCTAATTGGTTCCATTCAGAGTGGGTATATTGAAGAAATCCTGGAAGGAGTGAATGACAATTTACTTAGTGATTCTGATGTTAGTTTTCCTTACTCATATCATGATAGAATTTACAATTATGCTCCCTTCTCTCTTGAAGATACAATTCATAAAAATTATGATCTTAAAATAATTAATAATAAGTTTGTAAAAGAACATAAGAAATTATTAAAGGCTGAAAAAGTTAAAAAAACACCCGAATCTAATATTTGGAAATTGAAAAATGGTGTAGAATTGAATTTAGATAAAAATATTTCAGAACAAATTGGAATTGAAGAACTTCCTATAGCTATATTCGAATTCCCTAGAATCAATCAAATTAAATTTATTATTCAGAAATTGAAAGAAAAACCGTACAGTCGTAGAGCACAAGCAATAACCTGGAGACCATTAGTCGATCCTTATCATGAAGATCCTCCTTGTCTTCAGAGAATTTATATGCGGATTAAAGATAAAAAGTTAATAATGCAAACAACTTGGAGAAGCAGAGATTTATTTAGAGCATGGGAAGCTAATGTAAATGGAATGATTAGAATTCAAAAATTTGTTGCTGAACAACTAGGAGTTGGTATTGGGCACTATTTAGATTTTAGTAATTCTCTCCATATTTATGGAAATACAATCTCCGAAGTAAAAGACATGTTAAATCGTATGAAAAATAAAGGTGAACTTCCAGAAGAAATTATTAATTTAATGGAAAAAGCCTAATAACATAACCTATAATATTTTTTTAAAAAACTAAGATTAAATATATTATGTGAGTTTCAAATGAATATCCCCTTAAAGATTAATTTAAAAGATAAAGTAGCGGTAATTACAGGTGGGGGTGGAGTGCTCTGCGGATGTTTTTCAGAAGCTTTAGCTGAATGTGGAGCAAAAGTTGCTATCATCGATATAAATGAAGAAGCAGCTAAGAAAGTTGTAGAAAAGATTAAGGCTGCTGGAGGTACTGCCATTGCTGTTAGGGCAGATATTTTAGATTTTGAAAGCTTAAAAAGGGCCGAAATGATTATTTCAGAGAAGTTTGGCACATGGAATATTTTGATAAATGGTGCTGGTGGGAATCATCCAAAAGGTACAACTTCAAAAGAATACCTTACCAAAGAAGATTTAATGAGTAAAGAAAATGAATCAATTACCTTTTTCGACCTAGAAAGAGAGGGTATTGAGTTTGTATTTAATTTAAATTTTATTGGGATGTTTTTATCAACTCAAGTATTTGCTAAAAAGATGATAAATAAGAAAAATCCTGTTATTATTAATATATCCTCAATGAATGCGGATCGCCCTTTAACAAAAATCCCTGCATATAGCGGAGCAAAAGCAGCAGTTAGTAATTTCACTAAATGGTTAGCTGTGCATATGTCTAAAGTAAATATTCGAGTTAATGCAATAGCACCAGGATTTTTTTTAACAGAACAAAACCGTCAACTTTTGACTAATAATGATGGTTCATTTAATGCTCGAGCAGAAAAAATAATTAGTCATACACCAATGGGACGTTTTGGTAAACCAGAAGAATTAATTGGGACTTTATTATGGCTTATCGATGAAAATGCTTCTGGTTTTGTCAATGGAGTAGTAATTCCTGTTGATGGTGGTTTTTCTGCATATTCCGGTGTTTAGTGTTTAGAAAACAAATAAATTTTATTGATCTTAAAATTAGGTGAAGCAGAAATGGAAATGACATTCAGATGGTATGGTGATAATGATCCAATACCATTAAAATATATAATACAAATCCCTAGAGTAACTGGGATTGTTTCTGCGCTATATGATATACCTGTAGGGGAGATATGGTCAATAGAAAAATTAAAAGTTCTTAAAAGCAAGATTGAAGCAGTAGGTTTGAAATTTTCAGTAATAGAAAGTATTCCTGTTCATGAAAATATCAAACTTGGACTTCCTAATCGCGATATTTTAATAGATAACTATTGCCAGAGTATTAGGAACATGGGTTCTCTTGGTATAAGAACATTATGTTATAACTTTATGCCAATATTTGATTGGATTCGTACTGAACTCAATATGGAAATTCTTGATGGTTCAAAGGTTCTGAGTTATGATCATAAACAACTTAAAAATATTGATATTAGGAAAGGTTCATTTGAGCTTCCTGGTTGGGCTACGCATTATACAAAAAAAGAATTAAATGATCTTTTAGATACTTACTCTAATTTTGATGAAAAAGAATTATGGTTAAATTTAGAATATTTCTTAAAAAGAGTTATACCGGTTGCGGAAGAATATGATGTAAAAATGGGGATTCATCCAGATGATCCACCTTGGTCTATATTTAATTTACCTCGGATAATTACTGATGAAGCTGCTTTAAATCGTTTTATAAAAATAATCGACAGCCCTTCAAATGGAATAACGTTTTGTACAGGGACACTTGCTGCGAATCCAAAAATAGATTTAATAAAGAGCATAAGGAAGTTTGGAGCTATGAAACGCATTCCATTTGCTCATTGTCGTAATATTAAACATACTGGTGAATATAGTTTCCATGAGGTTGAGCATCCTACTGAATATGGTGATGTTAACATGTATGAAGTTATAAAGGCTTTTATAGAAGTAGGTTTTAAAGGTGTAATCCGTCCTGATCATGGAAGAATGATTTGGGGAGAGAATGGACACCCAGGATATGGATTATATGATCGAGCTCTTGGATCAATTTACTTGTCAGGTCTTTGGGAAGGAATTGAAAAAACTCTAAAGATGAAATAAAGAAAGTTCAAAAGATTTTAGGGAATATTTTTTTTGTATTTTCTTCAATTTGCTTTTCTAATTCTGTAACTTCAATTCTTTTTATTTTAGATACTGTATTTAATACTTCTCTAATCATTGCAGGAGTACCAATTTTTCCTGAGTATTTTACTGGTCCATCACTTTCAAGTAAAATGAATTCTTTATCAACTTTCAATGCAGTATTTTTAACTGCTGGAGAATAATTAATAGCTGGAGTAATTGAGAAATAATATCCTCTATCAATCCCTTCATTTAAGAAAACTTCAGGTCCAGAATACCAATGAATATTTACGTTAGGGATATTATATGAGAGAAGTTTGTCGAAGATTATTTTCTCTGCTCCCTTAGTATGCAAATTAACTGGTAATTTTAACTCCTGTGCTAATGCAAGCATTCTATCAAAAATTCTGTTTTGAATTGGGTATAATTCTTTCTCTTTAATAAAATGATGATCTAGACCAATCTCTCCTATAGAACAAATCTTACCTTTATTTTTCCTTATGATATTGATAACAGATTCTAATTGACTTTCAATATGTTTATTATTCTTCACTTCTTCTGGATGGATTCCTAATGCTGGATATATATTACTATATTTTTCAGTAATCTCTAATATCCTTTCTAAACTGATATAACTCATTCCAACAGCAATTATTTTTTCTACTCCTACATTGATTGCTTCTTTAATAATTTCGTCAATGATTAAATAGAGGTTCGCATGACAATGGATATCGATTAACATTTCTAAAACCTTATAGAATTAGAAAAAACAATAAAGTTACATATTATTAACTTGCTCTCTTAATAAAGCAATCTTCTTTACCAGTTCAAATTTTTTTCTCCAATTGTAATCAGAAGAATCTAGGTCATTTTGTAGAGATTCTAACTCCTTTAATAGTAAAGTCTTGAGGTCTTCTTTAGTAAATTGCCCTATATGCTTCGGAAGAGGTTCAATTTTTGCAGCTCTCTTTATTCGCAAATCTGAAATTGCTTTAGCTAGCTGCGCTTGGAATCCTTTTGATTGTGTAGGATCAATATTTTCTAGTGTATCAAAAGAATGTTTCAAACCGTTGATAAATGCTTCTAGATCTTCAATATCTACCTTATCTTTTGCCATTTATAATCGTAGAAAATCATTTTCATAGAAATATAAATTCTAGAAGGAACTTAAATATTTATTATTGTTTATTTATCTTTAAAATGATATTTAAACCTATAATCTCAAAATTTAGTAGATTTGATAATTATATTTAAAATCCCTTCTTAACTAATTTAAGTGTATTTTGGAAGATAAGATGTGGTTATTTTATGATTGGTTCAAATAAAGATCTCTTAGAAATATTAAATAATTATACCAAAAAACAAGTTTCATTTGATTCAGCAATTAAAAAATATATTAAACCGGGAAATCGAATTTTTATTGATTCTGGTTGTTCAGAACCTATAGATCTTACAAAAAAATTAATTGAAATGGGACCCCAACTTCCAGATATCGAGATATTACATTTTCTTAGCCTTAGTGATTTAGATTATTATGAAACAGCTGGAGGGATAGAAGATTTATTTAGACATAAAGCATTTTTTATTGGAAAATCATTACGAAAGTATGTTGAAATTGGTCAAGCGGATTATACTCCAATGCTTCTTTCAGAAATTCCAAAGTTATTTAAATCTGGAAAAATGCATTTAGATACAGCTTTGATTCAAGTGAGTCCACCAGATCGGTACGGTTTTTGTAGTTATGGAATTAATGTGGATATTGTTAAACCTTTAGCTGAATCTGCTGAAAAAATTGTTGCTGAAATAAATCCGAAAATGCCACGTACTTTAGGGGATTCTTTCATACATATGGATGATATTGATGCATTTGTTATAAGTGATCACGATATCATAGAATTCACTTATGGTGAGCTAGATGATGTTTCCATTAGAATAGCTAAATATGTAGCTTCTTTAATTGAAGACGAATCAACCATCCAAATGGGGATTGGTGAAGTTCCAAATGCAGTTACAGAAGAATTAATGGGAAAAAAGGATTTAGGAGTTCACAGTGAGGTATTTTCAGATGGAATTGTTGATCTTGTGGAAGAAGGCGTAATAACTTGTAAAAAAAAGACTTTACATAAAGATAAAATTATTTGTGCATTTGTAATGGGCTCTAAAAGACTATATAATTTTGTAAATGATAATCCAATGGTTGAGTTTCATCCTTGTGATTATACAAATGATCCATTTATAATTAGTCAAAATAAAAAACAGGTTGCAATAAATGCCGCTTTGAGTGTAGATTTAACAGGTCAAATCAATTCAGATTCCTTAGGTCATCGATTTTATAGTGGTATTGGCGGTCAAGTTGATTTTGTAAGAGGTGCTGGAAGAGCGATAGATGGAAAACCAATTATGGCGTTACCTTCTACTGCAACTTTAGAAGATGGAACTGTGATTTCTAGGATAGTTCCATATCTCCAACCAGGTTCAGGTGTAGTAATCACAAGAGGAGATATACACTATGTTGTAACTGAATGGGGTATTGCATATCTTTATGGAAAAAGTGTAAGAGAAAGAGTTCTTGAAATGATAAGTATCGCACATCCCGATTTTCGAGAAGAATTATTAGCGCACGCAAAGAAATGGAATTACGTGTATTCCGATCAAAAACTACCTATTTCGATAGAAGGGAGAATAAGTGTTTATCCCGAAAAATATGAAACGTCCTTAAATCTTAAAAATGGGAAAAAAATAAAAATACGCCCTGTAAAACCTACAGATGAAAGAATGATACAAGAATTACATTATTCCTTGGATGAAAAGGATCGATATTTAAGATTCTTTACACCAGTTAAAGATTTTAGGCATAAAAAAATCCAACCTATGGTAAATATTGATTATTCAACAGATATGATTTTAGTAGGAGAATATAGTGAAGATGGAGAAGAAAATATTATCGCTTTAGGAGCGTTCTTCAAAACACTTCACCCTTCAATTGCGGAATTAGCGTTTGTAATTCATAAAGATTGGAGAAGTCTGGGGATAACTAAGTTTTTATTAAATTATTTAGCTCAAATTGGGAAAGAGCTTAATTATAGGACATTTACAGGTTCAATTCTGCTAGAAAACAAACCAATGCTTCACATTATTAATAGTTCAGGGTATTCACTAAAATTAAAAAGAATAGAAGGAGGAGTAACAATATTCGCATTTGATCTTTCTTAAATGTGGAGGATCACCCTATAATTATATTCTAAAATCCATAAATTCATTTTAATTAGTAGTTTATTCTTAAATATTTATTAATAACATATCTATTCAGTGTCTAAAATTAGCGAAGAATTATTTATCAATGACTTTCAGAGAAAATTTAAAAAAAATGGATTAAGCTCTGAAGTAATAGACCTATTTCAAAAAATAATTTATAAATTTTATAAAACTCATCAGAGAAAATTTCCTTTTAGAGAAAAAATAACACCATATAATGTTTTGGTGTCAGAGATCATGCTCCAGCAAACTCAAACGGGGAGAGTATCTGAAAAATTTATAAATTTTACCAAGAAATTCCGTGATTTTTTCTCATTATCTCTAGCTTCAGTTGAAGAAGTTCTTAAAGAATGGAAAGGATTAGGTTATAACAGAAGAGCAATAGCACTAAAAAAAATTGCTGAAATTGTAATAAATGAATATAATGGTAAATTACCAGATTCTATTGATGAATTAAAGAAATTGCCACAAATTGGAGTCAATACAGCATCCTCAATTATAGCATTTGCTTTTAATAAACCTACAACTTTTATTGAAACGAATATAAGAAGAGTCTATATATATTTCTTTTTCGCCTATGAAAAAAGAGTTAAAGACAAAGAGATTTTACCAATTATACAAAAGACTATTGATAATAACAATCCTCGAAAATGGTATTATGCTATAATGGATTATGGTACAATGCTTAAGAAAACTCATCCAGAACTAAGAACAAGAAGCGCTCATTATCGAAAACAAGCACCATTTAAGGGATCAATTAGACAAATTAGAGGAAAACTTCTTGAAATATTAATTAAGGAAGGACCAACTGAGATATCAAAAATTCAGCAAATTTTGAAAGTTTATAATGATGACAGATTTATTATCATTCTCGATCAATTAAAGAAAGAAGGTTTTATTGATATAAATGAAAATCTCATTACGTTTGCTAAGTAAATACTGCTATTTTAATTTCTTTTTCTTCAAATAACTTGCAATTTTAAATGCAAGTTTTTCTTGTTTCTTCCAATCTCCAAATGCTAAGCCTTTAGAGATTAATGATATAATTTCTTTCTTATAAACATCTTTTATTCTTTTAACAGGTTCATTCGCAAATGGCGTCTGAGGTAAAGGAATAAAGGAGTGAGCATGAACTCTTGCACCTTTATTTGATAATTCATTCATCAATTGAATAGTATGGTTTATATCTTCAATGTTTTCCCCAGGTAAGCCAAAAATAAAATCTACATTAATTTGAAGGTTATTATTCAAAGTTAAATCAACTGCGTTGATTATGTCCAGAACTGTATGCCCTCTATGGCATAAATCTAAGACTCTTTGACTACCTGATTGTGCCCCAATAGTGATATTATCATTATCAGCATATTTTACAACTAAATTTAATGTATCGATAGTCACATGTTCCGGGCGTACTTCTGAAGGAAATGTTCCCAAAAAAATCCTTCCTTCTTTTCCAATTATTTCTCTTATCTTAAATAGTAAATTTTCAAGTTTTTCTAAATTTAATTTCATTCCATCTAAAGAACCATAAGAAAAAGCATTTGGTGTTATAAATCTTACATCTGTGGCATCTCCATAATGATCTTTTAATTTTTGTACATATTTGCATATCATTTCGATACTTCTATGTCTTGGTATTGTTCCTAAGATATAAGGAGTCTGACAAAAGTAGCATACATATGGACACCCTCTCGTTATTTCAATTGGTCCAAATCGTGTATTTTTTACTGGGAAGGGAGGATAATTATCTAAGTTAATGAACTTACGTTTTCCTGTATAAATATATTTATAATTTTCATTTATATAGGCGATCCCTTTTATAGAATCAATTTTTTCATTGTTAATTATTTTTTGCATGAGTTCTATTATTGTCTCTTCACCCTCACCAATCACAGATATATCAATGCCCATTTCCAACGTTCCATAAGGATCTCCTGTTGGATGAGAACCCCCTGCTATAATTATTATGTTCTTATGAAACCTTTGTCTTAGAAATTTAATTAAATCACGAATTTCAAATAATTGAGTAGTGAAAAAAGAAATTGCTAAGACAATTTTATTATATCTTTTAGCTAAATCTTCTAGATTCTCAATAAGTTTATTTTTTGACTTTAAGAAGAAAAAATCTATGCTTTCAAATATTGTATCAGTCTCAATTGCACCTACAATAGCATTTAGACTGTAAAAATTATATTTATAGTAATATATTACAAATGCGTTTTTCTTCAAAGAGATATTACCTAATCCAATTTAAAATTAATATTTTGATATTGAATTTTAAGTTCCCATGATTATATATTTTAATCTTTTTATTATTATTTTAAAAGTTGATTAACTAAAAATTTGCCATAAAAGTTAAAATGTGAGATTATATGATATTAAATGAATTTTTCGCCACTGTAGTTGATGAAGTCGGAATTTCTTGGTTTGATTTTTACTCAATTGGTCATATTTGCTTTGGGATAGGTGTTTTTCTATTTTGGTCTTTATTTTATACAATCCCTAAAAAAAAAGGGAGAATTCCAATCTTTTCATTATTGTTTGTATTTATTCTTACAGTTGTATGTGGGGTAATTTGGGAAATTCTGGAAAATACATTATTTCTTAATCTTGGCTGGAAATTTGAAAGCAGACCTGATAGCTGGCAAAATATGACCACTGATGTTATTCTATGCGCAATCGGGGGACTTGGCACGTGGTTATTTGCATATCTTATATTTGAGAAAGAAAAAAGTGCGATTGCATATTATACTTTCGGAATAATAGGATTCGCTGTTTGGATCAGTGTATTTATAATTCTTAGATATTTAACTTTTCAAAATTCTCCAATTATTTAATTTTTTTTTTCATAATTGTTAACATAAAAATGCCTGAATTTAGAAATTATCTAGATTTCAAAGAAGGTAATATTCCTTTAATATTATCTGTTCCTCATGGTGGAATATTGGAATGTGATTCTATCCCTCTAAGAACAACTGGAATTTTAGGGATTGATAAAGGAACAACCGAATTATCAAAAAATTTAATTGAGCAAATAAGCAGAACTTTTGAAAACGAGAAATTAGGAATTAAAATTCCTTTTTATATCATTTCGATGGTTCGGCGCAGTAAAATTGATTTAAATCGAAATGAGGGAGATGCTCACGATCAAAATTCATTTCTTGCAAGAGAAATATATAGATTTTACCATGAAAAAATTAGTGAATGGATTCATAGTAATATATGTAAATTTGGGCGCTCGCTCTTATTAGATATACATGGGTTTGAAAAAGATAATCGTCCAAATGGATTTCGAGATGTAGAAGTAATTTTGGGTACTAATAATTTAGGATCATTATTTAACAATCCTGTCCCAAAAAGAGATTGGGAAAAAAATTTACGGGGTAAAATAATTCAAAAGATGCTCAATTTAGGTATTAATATTGCTCCAGGACATCCAAGACGAAAAGAATATGTACTAACTGGAGGACATATAACAACACTGTATGGAGCTTCTCGCATTCCTAAAAGTCAAGCAATTCAAATTGAATTATCAGATCGAATACGCTTATTTGATAGTGATTTGAAAGTATTAGTAATAAAAACTCTTGCTAAAGTGCTTTCTGAAGATTTGAAGTCTATCTAAACCCTATGCGCAAATTTAATCACTAGACGAGATAATTAATTTTACAATTCGGTTTATAAATTTACTTTTTTG
>JBHLNL010000122.1:0-11385 GCA_048941605.1 Promethearchaeota archaeon
AGGAGTTAGTTATGAATGAAGTGATTAAAACTCTTGAGTTAGCAAAAAAAGCAGAATTAACAATTGAAATTAATACTGGGGGCTTAAGAAAAGAAATAAATGAACAATATCCTAGTTATGAAATTATTGAAAAAATGTATGAATTAGACCTTCCAATTCTCTTAGGATCAGATGCTCATCATCCTAATGATTTAGCATACAAATTTAATAAAATGATAAAATTGCTCAGGAAAGTTGGTTATAATCAATTGGCTCATTTTAATAAAAGAAAAAGAATATTTATTGAAATATAGTAAAATAGATTTGTCAGTATAAATATGCCGGAAAAAAAAAGGGATAAATGCGAGATTTGCCACAAACCTCTAGTTTATGCTACAAAACCAGAAGATTATAAAGATCTAAGATGTGAATTTTGTGGTAAAATATTTAATTCAAATACTTTTTGTGAAAATGGCCATTACATCTGTGATAATTGTCACTCTAAAGGACCTATTGAAATTATTGAACGAACTTGTTTTGAAACAGATATTAAAGATCCCTTTATATTAGCTGATATAATTATGAATCATCCAAGTTTTAAAGTATATGGTCCTGAGCATCATGTTCTCACACCAGCTGTTATTTTAACATCACTTAAAAATAATAATATAAAAAAGCCTGATGGTAATGAGATCACATTTTTTGATATTAAGGAAGCAATAAGAAGAGCATCTAAAATTCCTGGTGGTTGGTGTGGTTTTTATGGATCATGCGGTGCTGGAATGGGCTCAGGAATAGCAATAAGTATCTTTACAGGAGCAACACCATCTACAGATTACCCTCGAACATTAGCAAATCAAATAACTTCTAGATCATTAAATAAAATTGCTGATAATTTAGAACATTGCTGTAAAAGATCTGTGAGATTGTCAATTATAGAGACTCTGAATTTCTTAAAAGAGAAATTCAATATAAACTTGCCATATAAATGCAAGAAATGTCATTTTTCAAATATTAACGACAAATGTGAAAAAGAAGAATGTCCTATTTTCTAAATTAGACTTTTCTACTCTGGATCCAGCCTTCCATAGTAATACTGTTGATGAGTTGGATATGTTTTCTGTCTTTAGTATAAAATACTAAATTATTATCTTCTGAATTTCCTATAATAGCTAACATTAGTTCTTCTCCATCTCTGGCTAAGACATATCTATCTTCTCTTTCATAGTTTCTTAGAGAAATATTATCTAAACTTTCGAATTCATCTAAAAGTTCAGAGTGTTCATTAATTCCTGGATTAATTGAGCATGAAATCTTCATATTAACAGATGATCTTAGTTCATACAAGTAAAGTTCCTGTAAATCTTCAATACTTGGAACAACAATCACAACATTGGAGAGAGCTTTTTCTAATATTTCTCTCATTTTTTTAAGAATCTCTGATTTGGTAATTTTAATGTTTGTATAATCTATAATTTTTACATCTGTGGAGTCTTCTTGAGCTTTTTTCAGTTTCTCATTTTCTAATTCTAAGCTTTCAAGATCTTCATCCGCCTTAGCTAATTCTTCATTCAATATGTCAATTTCTTTCTGAAGTTGAGTAATAGTCTTATCTTTCTCTTTTATTACATTTGTGTCAACAGCTGAAGAATTTAATTTTTTGATTTCTTCATCCTTCAATGCAATAGTTTTTTCAAGGGTTTTAGTTTCTCTATCCTTGGTTTTAAGCGTCATTTCAAGTGTTTTAATTTGCTCATCTTTTAACAATAGAGAGTTCTCAAGTGTTTTGACTTGGGAATCTTTTAATTTAATAAGATTATCTTTAGCTTCCAATTGCTTTCTAAAATCATAATCATCCATTAACAAGATCTCAAATTTTTACTATATATATATTTTTACTATAAAGATTACCATTTAAAAATTTATTATTTCTAATTTTTTTTATCAATTTTGGTATTATAAAAGTCTAAAATAATTTCAGCCTTTTAACACCCTTAATTTATTATTAGGTATACATTCTTAAAATTATTACTTAATTATTAGAATATCTTTTTATTGAAACTTACCCAATATTCATCCATGGATGAGCAAGAAAAAATACTAGAAGAATTAAAATCAGATGTGTCTGATCGGATAGAAAAAGAGCTTGAATCCGGTTCTGCAATATTAGGTATTAATGTTGGAACGCCTGAGGGTACTAAAATTGCTAGTAGTTTCAAAGAAGATATTAAGATGACGACAGGTGAAGTTACAGCAGCAAATAGTAGCTTGGTATTTCTTTCATCTAAAATGTTAAGAGATTCGCTAAATCAAGAAGTTTCTTATAATTTAATCTTCGGTAAGGAAAAAATTGTGCTCTCAATATTAACAAAAAATATTACAATGATTATATATTTAAACCGAGAATTAGCTGAACTAGAAGGATTAAATTCTTATATTGAGAAATTTCAAAAATTAATTATGCAAATATCCGCTATTATTGAGACATCAGACATTCTTAAAGAAGAAATTTTTAAAAGACTGAAAAGGGCGATACCAAATACCCTCGTCTTAGCAATAATCACAAAAGATGGATTGCCTATTAAGATTCAATCTACTACACCTGAACCGATTCTTTCAGCTATGGTTGCAGCATTATATAATTTATCCGGAGTTTTACTGGAAAGTCATATGGAGTACTCTATTATAGGTGGAGAGAATGGTTCGGTAATATTACATGACTTAGATGAGAATAGAGTTTTAGCAATAGCGGTTCCTGAATCAGATGGGAGGAAATTAGGAACGTACATCGCGAAGATAAAAACTATAATCCAATAAGAAGATTTAGGTAAGAAATTTTATCCAATAATTCTATTAATTTGATCTATAACCTTTTTTGCTCCATTATAAGATTCAGAGGCATTTTTCCCTTCATATAAAATAGTACATAACGGTTCACCTCTTAAAATATTTATAATCGGTTTAGGTTTATCATGAATAAATTTTATGTTATTGATTTTTGGTAAAAGGTCTTTATTAATTTCTTTTGGGGCAAAATAAATTAGTTTAGTCACAAAAATATTAGAATCTGCTGATTTAATTGATTTTTTAATATTTTCCCATTCATTAGGGATGAAACTCTTGATATGAAGGTCTAAAAGATTTAAATTCAATGCTGTTTCTGAAGCACTGATTGAACCGGGAATTCTTGGATTGCATTCCATAAAATATGGATAATGGTCTTTTAATACAAAATCGAATCCGTTAATTCCTTTTAGCCCTAATTTTTTTGCTAAAGTTATGGATATATCAGAAATTAATGCTTCCTCGTCTTTCAATAATTGTGCTGGAACAATATTACCACAATACATAAATTCTTTGGGAGAATTGAGAAATTTCTTTCCGATAATTTGATGGTTGATAGAAATAACTTCACATTCTTTAGCATTTGAAATTACTGTACAACTGACAGGAATTCCTACGATATATTCTTGAATAATCCATTCTGATGGAAAAAACTGATTCTTTTTAAAACTTTTTACTTGAGATATCAATTTCATTTCATTTTCAATTTTAAAAACATTTAAACCACCAGCACTTCTTTTTTTTTTCAAAATAAAAGGATAATTTAATTTTTTCTCTCTGGATATAAAATTTTCATAAGAACAGTAAATAGGAATTTTATAACCAATGGATTTCAGAATTTCAAAAAGTTTTTCAATATCTCTCGAATTTTTTATGACCTCTAATTCATTATTGATGCTTTTTGTCTCTGAATTTTTAAAATCATCTAGAATAAGTTTTCTTCCTTCATATTCATCATCCAATCCACTCCCAATTAACAAAAACTTTATATCTTTATGTCTATGATATAATTTCCGTGTATAATGTACTAAAGATTTACTATATTTAGTTTTCAAAGAATCGTAACTTTCATTTAGTTCTTTTGTAACTATGATATAATCTTCTACGAAAGGAAAAAGGTCTAAATCTCCGAAGAAATCCACTGCATATACAACATAACCAGCTTTGTTCAGAGAGTAGGCTAATGGACGAGTATTAAACCCAACAACTAGGACAGAATTTAAGTTATCAACCATTATAAAAAAAATAGAATTATTGTTAAAGAAATTTTATTATCTATAGAATTTTCTTTAATTCTAAAACTAAAGAAGTAGGATTGTATTTATCAAATTTATAAATTGATGCATTACCAAATTTTTTGAAGTTCTTTTTTATTTGATCTGCAGAATAAGTGTGCACTCCAAGAGCATGTGTAGCATAAGATTTTTTTGGTTCCAGCACAACTAAATGTATGTTTTGTTTTGATAATTTTTTTGTTAATTCTTTTAATTCTTTTGTGATTAAACTGTAATCTGTTTCTACTTGAGCAATTAAATCAGGATATTTAACTGAGATATTTGCTCCACAATCGCTGCATATAAACACAACAGGAATGATATTTCTGTCCTTCATTTTTTCAGTTTTTATAAGTTCTGATACTTTTTTTAATGCTGCTGCCATAGGTGTATAACTTTTTCCTTCTAGCTTCTTTAATTTATTTACAGCCATTTTAAAATTAACTGTTGGCTTTTGAAGTACAATGGCTTCTTTCCCTCGAAAAACAATCAAAGAAATTTTGTCTCTTTTTCTATATCCTTCTCGATGTAGTGATAATATTACATCTGTCATTTGTTTAATAACATAAAACATTGATGCTGAACTGTCTAATACAAAAAAGAAAGCTAATGGCGCTCGATACTCATATATTTTATCCATTAAATCATATTTATTAAAATGTATTGGAAAATCAATTTCAGTTTTGTTATATACTGTGTTTTTTAGATAATTTCTAATCGTAGCATCTAAAGCGATACTCTTGGGCTCATCACGAATTGGTGTTCTGTATGAAATATATCTTCCTTTTTGAGAAGAAGATATTTTGATTCTCCTACCGATTCCTCTTCCACCATAATCAGATATTGTTCTTTCTTTTCTAATATTATCTAATATAGATGTCATTTTTTTTTCCATTTTATAAATAAATGGTATAGATCTGTCTTTAGCTTCAAAAAATTTAAGATCTTCATGAAAAGGGATATCTTTTACTTTCCAGCCCCCAGCTGGTCTAGGATTTCTCTTCTGATTATCAGGATATTTTGGAGAAGGCAATTTTTGTTCTTTAGATTCTGGAATATCAACTTTTTCTGGATCAACTGACTGGCGTTTGAATTCTTTTTGAGGTTCATCAGTATGCTTTAAAGGCCCTTCAGTATCTTTATTTGGTAGTAAGATCTGGGTATTTTCATATGCTTCCTTAATTTTTCCATATACTTCGGCTATTTTAGCTTTAATTTCTTTTGGGGTCATTTCATAATGGAGAGATTGAATCCTATGTTCAAAAACCAGATCCATAGCAACATTTAGATCTTCTTCAACAATAGTTTTTCTGTTATTTAAAGCAGCATGCGCTCTAGCACATCTAATAAATGTAATATCAGCTCTTTGAGAAAAGATCTCTAACTCATTAACGATTTTAGACACAAATTCATATACAGAACTAGGAATTTGAACTTCTTTTAAGATTTTTCGAGCGTTTAAGATTTTTTCTCTCAATTTTTGCTGTGCATCTTCAAAATTTTTAATAAAATCCTTAGGATGATCATCAAATTCTATTACTCTTTTGGTTATTTCTGCTCTTAAATCAGGATCTCGAGGTGCTTTTATTGTAACCTCTAATCCAAGACGATCTGCTATTTGTGGTCTTAAATCTCCCTCTTCAGGATTCATAGAACCAACTAATACAAACCTAGAAGGATGTGATACAGAAATCCCTTCTCTTTCTATGATGTTTACACCTGAGGCTGCAGAATCTAAGAGTACATCAACAATATGATCTTGAAGTAAATTAATTTCATCTACATATAGAATTCCCCGGTTTGCTTTAGCAAGTAACCCAGGATGTAATGCTCTTATCCCCTCAGTTAAAACTTTATCAATAGATAAGCTTCCGCATACCATATCTTCAGTCACTCCAAGTGGCAAATTTACAAGCCACATATCTCTATATTCCGTTTTAATTTGTTTTTTATCTTTCCTTTCAATACAATCTTGACATAAATCGTCAATATCTGAATTTGGGTCGCAAGAAAACTCACAATTCTTAATCACCTCAATTTGAGGCATTAATTCAACGAGAGACCTCACAGCAGTACTTTTTCCTGTACCTTGATGTCCTGTCAGAAGTACTCCTCCAATTTGAGAATCTATCACATTAAGTATTAACCCCATTTTCATTTTATCTTGACCAAGGATTGCTGTAAAGGGAAAATTTATTTTCTTCATGTTATTTATCCTATTCTGAAAATTATATATGATCTTTATTTTAATAATTCGCTTACTTAAGCAACAAAAAGCGCAATCAAATAAAAATTTATCAAAATTAAAAATAAGATGAAAATTATTATAAAGATTAAAATTTCTTCGATAATGCTTTTAATTTCTTATCTAAACCAGCAATAACCTCATCCCATTTGTGGATGATACTCTCAACTTTGGGAATAATTGTTTCTTTTTCTTTATATTCTAAATAATCCATGTATTCTTTAATATTTTCAATCTTAACATATGTTTGTGCCACAAATTTACGGATTTCTTCAGTTTGAGTTTTAAGAACTTCAGGAATCCTTTTCTTTTCACCGCGATGAGTTAGCGTTGTTAAATATTCTTCAGTTCCCATGAGTAATGAATTAAATTCGTTTATTTTACCATCAATAAATTGTTCATAAGTTTCTGGAACATTACTTTTAGGGAAAAAGCTAGTAATATCAATAATAAATTTCTGTGTTAAATTAATCAATTGTTCCACATTATCATATCCTTCAATTTCATAATCTACTGCATGGTAAGATGCTTCAAGACCTCGATTAACATCATCTAATCTGAATATTTTAAAGCCGGGATCATTTTTAAGTTGTGTGTCAGGATCTCCCTTTTTATCTGCTATTTCAATTTGACGTATTAATCTGGTTGGGTTAAAGACTAGAGAAATAGCTAAAGGATTATTTTGTTGATAAGAGAGAGTAGTGCGTATATCTATATGACTCATCATCACCTTGAAACCAGGATGAGAATGCCACCATCCAACTACAAATTCAGGAGGATCCTTTGAAAAAGCCAAATCATCAATAATGTATAAAGCCTCATAATCTTCATCTGCCCATTTATACTGATCAATTACGGCATCTCTATCTAATTCTTGATGCATGATAGGGTAAGCTTCAGTAATAATTACTTTGTCTCCATCATTTCGACCCGTGAAAATTCCACTCACTTCCAGCCAGTCATCTTTAGGAATACGTGCATTCGCAAATCTAACAGATGCAGCTACAATTGTTAAGTATGCTTTTTTATTAATATTTACAGTCATTTTAAAAAAATCGAATGGTTTTTTACAAATTAATGAAAATTTTTCTATTTATGTGTTTTTAATCACAAAACCTAAACTAGAGATTTCTATGTTTTATTGATTTCTTTGACCATCCTAACTAAAAAGATTTTTTAAGTTTAAAATCAATTTTACAATAAATAAAAAATAATTTAAATTCGAAATTTATCATAATAATATTACTGAAATCATATAATATAAAGAAAAAAAGTGAATTAATTTGACCGAAATTGGCTTTACTCCGCTTTCTTCGCAGCTCGGAATACCAGGTACATCATACAGACTTCAATTAGGATTAATTAATGAGAAATGGGCTGTTCGAATGTTAAAAGGAAAAGATGTTATCGATTCTTATGTATTTAAAGATGAGGATGTCCAAGGTGATTTTCCAAACCAAAATATAATTGTTGGATGGGTTCTGAGAACTGTAGCAATTCCAAATATCAACCCCCATCAGGTGATGAAGACAACTCAAGCTCTTGTTAAACAATCAATACAAAATAGAGAACAAAGAAAAGTTGTAGCACCAGTATCTGAAACTAAAGAGGTAGAATTAGAAAAAGTTCCTGAGAGTGAATTAAAAAGGGTTCAAACTCAAGGATGGGTTAAAACGGAAGGTGAAAAAACCCTAGCGGAAAATGAAGAGGAAAGACGACAAGCTTTTAAAGCGACAGTAATGGCAAGAAAAGCAGAAGCACAAGAAACAACCTCAACTCTTAAAACTACAAGACAATTACCTTCTATTCCGAAGGAAGGAAGCGTTGAGCAAATTCAAGCGGGTTCAGAAGGAGAATTCTGCCCTTTTTGTGGTAAAGATTTAGGATTTCGATTTTGTCCATTTTGTGGCAAACCACTTCCCCATTAATTTTATTTTGTATTTATATTTTTATTCTAGCCTTTTGAATTATTATCCAACAAAAAGGAGATTATCTAAATACTTTAGAGAATAAATAAACTATATATATTTCATTAATTAATTATATCTAAATCTATTAAATTTGTGATAGCTTTTGACATCCGAAAAAAGTGTAATTATTAAACCCGATGCTTATTACAAAATGCTTGTACATGTACTTCGTTTTGGTAATAAAGAAAGAGATCGTAGACAATTTAAAGAAGTTATGGGTATTCTTATTGGACATTTAGAAGGAGAACCTGATAAAAAGGGAATTAGTGATGTTATCATCGAAGATGCCGTTCCGATTTCCCATGGAAGCTCAATTGAAGTTGCTTTTCAACCAGAAGACTACGTAACGTTTTCAATGGTTGATGCTACCTATGCAGAAAAAAATTGGTTTAGTTGTGGATGGTTTCACTCTCATCCTGGCCTTGATATATTCTTTTCTTCTACGGATATTCGTAATCAACTTGGTTGGCAGACACCAAATCCAAGTGCAATTGGAATTGTATTCGACCATACTTATTTAGAAAAACCAGGAGATCTAGGATTTCGTGTTTTTCGATTAGATAATCCCGCAAAAGGTCAAATGTCTGGTTATCATGAAGTGAAATCGGTTGTTGAACCACCTAATAGTATTGATTATTATATTAGATTAATTGAATTAATAAATTTTGTTCACTCAAAAGAACCACCTATCTTAGAAATAAACGAAATGCCTGACATATTTGGAGATATAACATTTCCGAGTGAAAAACAAATTCTTGCAAAGAAACCTGAATTAAACATTCAAATAATTATATCCACCCTAAAGAAAGGATTAACAGACTTTTTAGAATTATCGATCGAGCCATTAATTGTGTTTCTTAATTCCTGGAGTGATAATATGATAAGGAACACCGTTGAAAGCAATCTGCAAATGAGAAAAGATATCATTAATATAAAAGAAAGCCTCAGTAAAGGTATTTCAAATTTGCAAAAGGATTTTAAATTTTCATTAAAGGAAAAATTAAATGAATTAGATATGTATATTGATGATAAGTTCGAAGATTTTGATTCAGATTTAGAGCTTTTCAGAGAATCATTCAATAAAATTAAAATAGAATTAGAAGAACAAATTAATTTATTATTTGAAGAAAAATTGAAGCAAAATATAATCAAATTCTCGGATTTTATCAATGAAGATATTGAAAAATTAAATGAGATCAATAAAATCCAATTTAACTCTTCTAATCGCTTAGAGCAACAAATCAATATAAGTGAAAATTTATCAAACAAAATTGACTCAATAGGAAACGTATCTGTAAACATATTAGGAGATGAGGTAGAACAAATATCAGACACTTATATTAAAAATTTTAACAAAGTAATCGGGAATTTTATTAATCTAAGTAAAGATACCAAAGATTTTCTTTCAGATTTAAAAGCAGCAATTATATTATTAGAAAGTTCAAAAAATCCTATACAGAATAAACTTGATACATTAGAAATTGAGAATAAAACACTTCAAAAAAGTATAACAGAGCTAAAAAAACAGAATGAAGAATTATTAAAAAAAATCGAAAAACATGAAAAAGGAGGGGGATAATTAGAAATGACCGATTATGATAATAATCCTATCAATAGCAAAGCCTTCATAAAAAAGGAAGCTTTCAGAAATATGATAACTCATGTCCTGCGTTTTGCAAGTGATGCATTAGAAAATAGTATCGAAGTATTGGGTGTTTGTATAGGAAAGTATGATGGTACAGAGAATAAAGTTGTAATAGAGAATGTTATACCAATAATTCATGGTGATAAAGTAGAGATTGGTTTCGATAAGGATATGTATGAATTATTTGAACAGATTCGGAAAAAATATTCGTCAGAGTTATTAGGCTTTTATCACTCTCATCCATCGTGGGGTTTATACCTCTCTGAAAGTGATATAGGCAATTTACAATACTTTCAAAATGAAAAATCATCTTATTGTTTTTGCATTGTATTTGATCATACACTCATGGGGAAAGGCGGTAATTTTGGGTTTGATATTTTTAGATTAGATGATTATTCTAAAACTGATAAATATTCTAGTATATCATTTGAACTTGAAATACCCTCAACTTTAGACTATTTTAAATGGGTTCAGAAATTTTTGGAGGATTTTCAGAAAAAAAATCCAATTCTGATTAAAGAAATTAATGAATTCGTTGAACAAATTCCAGGAGAATTACAGGAAATACCAACTCCAGAAGAACCAGAATTAATAAAGGAGGAACTAATGGATTATACCCGAATTAATTCTCTATTCTCAGGATTTAAGCAGGGTTATGAAAAATTTTCAGAAATGTTTATTGATACTTTTAAAGTACAAATTGGAGATTGGATTAACGATATGAATAGAGGAAATTCCCAAGGAACTGAATATATTAGCAAAACAGTTAATAAAATGAAAGAAACAGTATCATCTGGACTTTTAAAAGTAAATAACTGGTTTAAAAAGACTTTAACTGATCTAGTCATAGAATTTAAAAACAGCGTTTATAAATATGTAGATACTCGAATTGAAGCACAAAAACATTTTACTGAGGAAGTTTCGCAATTTAAAGATAGTTTTAGCAAAAATATAAATGAAATAGTTGAAGAAAATACAAAAAATCTAAATGCTGAAATAGATCAATTAATCAACTCTACAAATGAGAAGCTTGAAGAAATTTCCCAAATTAACTTAAAAAATGAAGGTTTACTAAAGCAATTAGGAAGTAATTTAATTAATTCTGATGATCGAATAAACTCAATTACTCAAGATTTTGAAAAAAAGATAAGAGAATCATTAACACCATTAAAAACAAGTATAGATGAAAAAATTGAAAAATTGAACAATCAATTACAACCATTCAAAGAGGACTCCTCAGAAATAAGAAGTTTATTAGAAAGACTCCAAAAAATTATCACAGAATTCCGGAGTATAACTAAAACTTAAATTCAAAAGAATTGTAAACTAGAGACATTTGAAATTTGTAGCTTATATTTCGGAATATTTGTACTTAATCTCTTTAATTCGTTTAATTTAGCAATTCTACTTAAGATTCTTCCTATTTTA
>JBHLNL010000240.1:0-2817 GCA_048941605.1 Promethearchaeota archaeon
AATTTTTTATATAATTTAGATGTTTAAAATAAGATTAAAATATTTTTGAAATCGTTCTGATTCATTACAACAGAGAATTTTTTTATTTAATAAAACATATATATGAAAGGAGGATTATAGAATGACTTGGCTTAATATTGGTGAAATTATTAATGTTAATGCTAATAAATATCCAAATAAACTTGCTCTAAAAGATATAAAACGACAATTATCATTTAACCAGTTAAATGAAAGAACTAATAAACTTGCTAATGGAATTCTTAAGAGTGGTATAAAAAAAGGTGATAAAGTAGCTATATTATCTAATAATTGCATTGAATTTATGGAGCTCTATGTAGCAGCAGCTAAGGGAGGATTCATTTTGGTTCCATTAAATTTTCGTCTACACCCAGATGATATCTCTTTTATAATCAATAATTCAGATGCAAAATGGTTATTTGTAGAATCCAGATTTCAGGAGGCTACCGAAAAAATTTGGCAAAGAGCTAAAGAATTAGGATTTGAGGATGTTGAACGTGTTTTAATAGCAGATAAACCAGCAGAAGGTTGGAAACTTTTCGAAGATATAGTAAAAATAGGAGATAATTCTTATCCTTCAATTAAAGTAAAACCAGATGATACATGGGTTATTCTCTACACATCTGGGACAACAGGAAAACCAAAGGGTGTTATTCGTTCACATCGTTCTTATGTAGCATTTTTCTTAATTAATGAAGCAGAATTCTCATTCACACCTCAAGATTATGGAATGATTCTGATGCCATTGTCTCATGTAAATTCTACATTTTATTCATTTGTCTTTACTTACCTAGGGGCTCCAGTTTATATCCATATTGAGTATAAATTTGATCCTGAAGAGGTTTTAAAAATTATTGATCAAGAAAAAATATCATTTACTTCGATGATTCCTACGCATTATAATTTAATATTGAGCCTCCCAGAGGAGATTAAACAAAAGTATGATCTTAGTTCTGTCACAGCATTACTAACATCCTCCGCTCCGGCTACAAAACAAATGAAATTAGACGTAATGAAACTTTTCAGTAAAACAAAATTATATGAAGCGTATGGATCAACTGAAGCTGGGCTTGTAACGCTCCTAAGACCAGAAGACCAAATGAAAAAGTTAGGATCAATTGGGAAAGAATGCATTGGAACAGATTGTATCAAAATTTTAGATGACGAAGGAAAACCAATAGCTTTAGGAGAGATTGGTGAATTATATTCCCGTGGACCACAAATGTTTGATGAATATTATAAACTACCAGAAAAGACGAATGAATCTTTTAAAGGAGAATATTTTAGTGCTGGTGATATGGGTAAAAAGGATGAAGATGGTTTTTATTATTTAGTAGACAGAAAAGCAAATATGATCATAACTGGGGGTGAACATGTCTATCCCTCTGAAGTTGAAGAAGTGGTTGTATCTCATCCTTCTGTTGTTGAATGTGCAGTAGTTGGATTACATGATTATAAATGGGGAGAGTGTGTAACTGCTGTATGTGTTTTAAACAAAAATGTTGTGTCTCCAGATCCAAATACTTTTACTGAGGAAATGCGGCAATATTGTGAAGATAAATTAGCTAGATTCAAGATTCCAAAACGATTTTTATGTATTAATTCTGAGGAAATGCCTAGGACAGGTTCTGGAAAAGTAATTCATCGAAGATTGAGAGAACGATTTGATGAACAAATTAATAATGAATAAGAAATTATTACAATAACTAGTTAAAAATAAATTGGTCAATAAAAAAATGTCATTTAAAAAAGCTTATATACCTTATGGGCAGTATTGGAGTACACCTTTTTCAAGGTGGCAAATGAGTTTTCAAGATCTCCATGCTATTAAATTTGCAGCTGATATATCTAAACGATTTTTGAATGAGAGGGGAATTTCCGCTAAGGAATTTGATCAACTCTTATTTGGTTTGACAATTCCACAACTTAACTGTTTTTATGGGGGTCCATGGCTAGCGAGTTTGATTGGAGCTGAAGCAACAACAGGTCCAATTATCAGTCAAGCATGTGCTACTGGAACTAATTCTGTTTCACTCGCGGCACAAAATATAGAAACGGGTATAAATCAGAATGTTCTCGTTGTGTGTGCAGATCGATGTTCTAACGGACCTCATCTTGTATATCCTAATTCTCAGGCACCTGGAAGTACACTTGATTCAGAAAATTGGGTATGGGATAATTTTGGATATGATCCTTATGCTAAAAATGCGATGATTGAAACGGGTGAAAATGTAGTCAAAGAGGTTGGAATTACTAAAGAGGAACAAGATGAACTTACTTTATTTCGATATAATCAGTATCAAGATTCTGTAAAAGATGACCGAGCATTCCAAAAAAAATACATGATAGGACCAATAGAGGTAAAAGATCGCTCCGGTAGAAAAGTATTAGCTACAGTAGATGGAGATGAAGGTATATACCCTACTACAATGGAGGGTCTCTCTAAACTTAAGCCTGTACTTCCTGAGGGTACAATAACTTATGGAACCCAAACACATCCTGCAGATGGAAATTGTGGTATTATTGTAACTACAAAAGAAAAAGCAGAAAAATTAAGGAAGAGACAGGATGTTGAAGTTAGAGTAGTTTCATATGGAGATCATAAAACAAAAAAAGGATATATGGCAATGGCTATAGTTCCCGCAGCAAAAAAAGCTTTAAAAAATGCAGGAATTTCAATAGCAGATGTATCTGTAATTAAAACACATAATCCCTTTGCTGTTAATGATATATATTTCTCTAGGGAGATGGATGTCGATTGGAAGAGAATGAATAATTATGGTAGTTCTCTAATATTTG
>JBHLNL010000012.1:0-44821 GCA_048941605.1 Promethearchaeota archaeon
TTTATAAGATTCTAATTTTTCCTTTAAATCTTTCTTAATATATATATTTCATTTTAAGTATATTAAGAAAATTTATTCAGTGAAATATTTTTTATTTAGAAAAATTTATAGTTTATCTTGGCTTTTATATAACATCAACTATTCAATACTAATTTTGATTAAAATGGGTAAAACTCGTAAGGTTGGCATTACAGGGAAATATGGAGCGAGATATGGAAGTACTTTAAGGAAAAGAACTCGAACTATTTTAGAGAGAATGAAAGGAGATATAAAATGCCCCAAGTGTATTACCAAAGGTACAGTTAAACGAATCTCGACAGGTATTTGGCACTGTAAAAAATGTGGCGCAAAGTTTACAGGAGGAGCTTATTATATAGAAACTCCCCGAGGAGCAGAATCTTTCAGAATCGCAAAAAGGAAACAAAAAGAATTCATTGAAGAATAATGAGTAAAAATAATTACATTTCAGTAAAATCAACAATAGAATTACTTTTTAAAAATCCTCAAATGCGAGATATTTCTTATACTTCTTTTTTACCAGAATTTAATAAGCTACAAACTAAAAGATCGAACATTGTTATGGAGAAAAAGAATGATAAATCTCTAATTTTTAAAATTCAAAGTAATGATATAACGGCTTTTCGTGCATCTATTAATGAAATCATTAGTTTTGGAAAAGTAGTTTCAAATTCCTTCGAAATAGTTGATAATTCATAAAAAAAAGTATATTATTTATATCATAATTTAAATTATTAACGGACAGGCAAATAAGTGAAGAATTATGTCAATCAATCTTGAAAATTTAAGTGAAGAACAAAAAAAGAAATTATTAGATTTCAATAACTTACAACAATCTTTTGAATTTATTACATCTCAAAGATTGCAGATTGAGAGTACCTTGAGAGAAACAGAATTGGCAATTGAAGAATTGGAAAAGGCAAATCCAGAGGATACTGTTTATAAAGCCATTGGAGGAATTTTAGTTAAAAGCGAAAAAAATAAACTATTAGATGAGAAGAAAAGTTTTAAAGTCTCGTTAGAGATGCGATTAAAAACCTTAAAACAGAAAGAAGAACGTGTAAAAACTCAAATTGAAACTATGAGAAAATCTTTACAAGCTGACTTCCAAAAATAAAATTCAAAAAAATTTTTATGTTAAAATCTAGATTTGAAAACTTTTTATCTTTCATAGAAAATAAAAAGATTTTAATAACTACTCATGATTTAGTAGACATTGATGGTTTAGCATCTTGTTTTGCTTTAAAATCTTTTTTGATTCAGCATCTTAAAAATCAAACGATATTGATTTATTTTCCAGAACTTTCAGCTAAAACTAAAAGTTTTTTAAAAAAATTTTCTGATAATTTTCCAAAATTTGATGTTTCTTATGAAACAAGTTTGGATTTTACATTAGTTGATGTGATAATACTCCTAGATTCAAATAGTTTGAATCAAACTGGATTAACTAAAAAATATGATATTTTCAACTTAAAAAATCCTATTATAACTATCGATCATCATCACTTAAATGAAAAGTCTCTGAAAAATACATTAAATCTAACTCTGGAGGAATATTCTTCGACAGCAGAAATTATTTTAGAATTATTCGAGTGCTATAATGTTCAAATAAAAAATTCTTTAAAAACTCTCATAGCTGCAGCGATAATAACTGATTCAGGCTTCTTCAAATATGGTAATAATAAGACAATTCATAATATTAGTAAAGTAATTGGAGAGGATATAAATTTTCAAAGTATCTTAAGTCTCCTTAAAAGTGAAATAGATATGTCCCAAAAAATTGCTAAAATAAAAGGTATACAAAGAGTCGAATTGATACGAGAAGGAGATTATTTGATTGGAGTTACAAATGTCAGTAGCTTCGGGGGTAGTATAGCCTCTATGTTATTAAAAACAGGATTTGATATCGCTATTGTTTTTTCAAAAGAAATAAATCTCTATAGAATTAATGCTCGAGCTAAAAAATTTATTTGTCTAAAAACAGGACTTCATTTAGGAAAAATTTTCGAGGCGATTTCTGAGCAATATAATGGTAGTGGAGGGGGTCACGACGGAGCAGCAGCTCTATCTATTAATATAGAATCTGGTTTTAATATCACTCAGCTTATCCAAAGAATAAAAGATAATTTATAATCTAAGTTATAAATAATCAAAAATTATCAAAAAACAAGATCTTAAATTGATTAAATTGTAGAATGGCTTTAGTAAAATTTGAAAACTTCTATTATCGGTATAAAGGAAATGAAGAATATGCTCTAAATAATATCAATTTAGAGATTAAAGATATTAATGACCAATTTATTTTGTTATGCGGAGAAACTGGAAGTGGAAAAACTTCATTAATTCGATGCTTGAACGGTTTAATTCCTCAATTTTATGCTGGATTTTATAAAGGAAAAGTAGAGGTTTGTGGAAAAAACACAATAGATTGTTCAATTGCAGATTTATCTACTAAAGTAGGAATAGTGTTTCAAAATCCAGAGAATCAATTAATAGCAATGAACGTAGAGCATGAAATAGCGTTTGGATTAGAAAATTTAGGGGTTCCCTCGAAAGAGATTTCTAAACGAATAAAGGAGAGTGCATCCATAACTGAAATAGAACATATTTTAGATAAAGCCCCCTTTGAATTAAGTGGTGGGGAACAACAAAGAGTAGCTATAGCATCCATCTTGGTATTAGAACCAAAACTCTTAATATTGGATGAACCAACTGCTCTGTTGGATCCTTATATGGCTAAAAAAATAATTAATTTATTGAGTGAGATAAAAGTAGATAAAAATTTAACAATTCTAATTAGTGAACATCGCCTTGACCTTATTTTACCGTTCACAGAAAATCTAATTTTGATGAAAGAAGGTAATCTAATTGAGTATGGGCCACGTGAAGAAGTCATTAATGGAAAAAATTTTCAAAATTTAAGCTTAAATAAACCTGTTGTTTATTCGATCTTTAACAAACTCAAAAATGAAAATTTGTTTACTAAAAAAATTCCTAGCTCTATCTCAGAGGCAGTTAAATCTTTAAAATGAATTAAAAAATATATAGGAGATATAAATGTCTAAAGAAATACCTACCATTATGCTTAAGAATGTAGGATACACATATCCAAATGGCACGGTTGCTTTAAAAAACATAAATTTAAACATTATTAAAGGTGAATTAATTGGAATTATGGGAAAAAATGGAGCAGGAAAAACCAGTCTTATCCGTACCCTAAATGGATTAATTAGACCGACTCAAGGTAATATCTATATTAACAATGAAAATATTAATTCCAAGAGTATCGCATCACTATCCCAAAAAGTTGGTATAATTTTTCAAAACCCATTCCATCAATTATTTTCTAATTCCGTGGAGGAAGAAATTAAATTTTCATTAAAAAGCTTTGATCTAGATAAGGATGAAATTCAATCAAGAGTAGATCGAATTTTAAATGAATTTAATCTCGAAAAATATCGAAAAAGATCTCCGTTGAATTTATCTGGCGGAGAATCTAAAAAACTTGCTGTTGCTTCAATCATTTGCAGAGATCCCGAAATATTAATTTTTGATGAGCCTACTTTAGGTCAAGATGCAAAAGAGATAGAGTTTTTTATTAAATTAATATCGAAAGAAAAGAGGAATGGAAAAACAATAATAATTATCACTCATAACATTGAGTTTGCTTATGAGTATTTACATCGCACGATTTTAATGGCAAATGGTCAAATTATAGCTGATGGACCTACAAAGGAAATTCTAAGTAATAAACTTCTGATTAAAAAAACATCATTAGTTTTACCACAAATTAAGCAATTTTCTTTAGCATTAAAAGAGTTGGGTTATAAGGAAGTAGATGCTCTAATGTCTAAAAATGATATAATAAACTATATTACGATTCTTATAAAGAATAAAAAATTAGAAATTTAAGAGGTATGTATAAAAATGTCATTAGAATTTTTAAATTCCTTCAAATTTATGAAAAAAAAATCATTTTTACATAATTTAGATCCTAGGGCTAAATTATTTTTTGCGATTGTATATACAATTATTGCATTAATTTATACAGAAATAATTCCTTTACTCATTATTCTTCTTAGTTTAATACCATTAATATTATTAGGAAAGTTGTTTAAGCAATGGATAAAAAGCATTCGTGGATTATCCTTCTTAATTCTTTTCATCATTATTTTGAATACGTTATTTATTTCCTTAAGTTTTGCGGTTGCGATGATAATAAGAATATATATTATGGTTTCTGCTTTTTCAATTTTTTTTTTAACAGTAGACCCAAATGACTTAGCCCTATCATTGATTTCAATGAAATTGCCGTATGAATTTGCTTTCTCTTTCTCATTAGCCTTTAGATTTGTTCCCACTATCGCATTAGAAGCTCAAAATATTTTAGATGCTCAACAGAGTAGGGGGTATGAGATGCAAAAAAAAGGGCTTATAAATCAGATAAAAAATCTTTTTCCACTTTTAATTCCTCTAATAATTTGCTCTATTAAAAGAGCGTTTAATGTGGCAGAAGCTTTAGAATCAAGAGCATTTGGAAGTGGAAAAGAACGTTCTTATTATTATTCTATAAAATATACTATAAAAGATTGGCTTTTCACTATTTATTTGTTGTTTATATTAATAATTTTAATTTTTGTCCGAATTAACTTTAATTATATGCCAGATTTCTTAATGTGGAGTTTACCTGTTTGATTGTAAAAGGTTTCAATATAAAAGTTATAAATTTACACTTTTTTGTGGGAATCAATCAAATAAGATTAGATTATGACAAGTTTATATCCTTCTCTAATATTCATAATAAAAGAAATGCCTTAGACTATTTTTTTGCTATTTTAGAAGAAATACAAAATAAAAATAAGAATACAATTATACAATTTATAAAAGAGAAATATATACTCAATCAAGATCATATCTTTACGCCATGTTACTATGCTGAGAAATCATTTCTGCAAAAAACTAACATTTCAAACAAGAAAAATATTGAACTTCTACTATATTTAGCCACTAATCGACAAATTAATAAGAGTATTGATGCATTTGGGATTGATAATTCAGATTTAAAAAAGAAGATACTAACTTATTGTATAATTTCACCACTCAATAATTTTAATAAAATCAATGACGAATTAATAAGTGCTTTAAATGCTGAACAAAAAGAAATGACAATAAATAACTTAACAGATGATAAGATTAATCTAATAAAAGAATATTTTGAATTATCTGATAATCAAATTAATTCTGTTCTTAAGTCTTATGGAATAATTATGAGTAGCTCAGAATCTAATTTAAAATGTGTTAAATCTGCATTATATGATTTAATTTGTGAAAAAATGGCTTTATTACATATTGAAAAATAAAAATTATGCAAAATTTATTTTTTATGTTTTTATTCTGATAATTTCATTTTTTTTTAGAAATGATACTCCAGTTATATTGCCAAGAATTTCAATTCTCACAGTTTTATCTGGATTTACAAGATCTACCTTATTATCTATAAAGGTGGCAATTGCTTCGATAAAATTCTCTCTCTCTATTTTTTCATGATGCCTTCGCTTTAATGTTATTCTAAAAGAATCAGTTTCATCAATATACTCTTTATGGTTCTCTTTTATTATTTGTTTTATAGTCTTAATATCCGTTTCACAAATAAAATTTATCGGAATAATTTTTAAAATATATTGAAAGAAGCTAGGATTTTTTTTCAGTATTATATGGATTTTAGAAATAACTTCTTTTGGATTTAAATCAGTTAATGCTGTAATTAATCCAGGAAACTGAAGTCCAGAAATAATAGGATATGTATCACCACACATCAATAGTGTAAACCATAATTCTGATTTTGCATTTGTTTCATTATAACGAGAGGTTGAAACTAATAAATTGAAATTTTTCATTCATGACACTCCTCTTAAATAATTTATAATTTCTTCCTCTGAAATCTCCCCAATTCTCAAAAACTTTACATTTTGAGTGGTACAATCAACAATAGTAGTAGAAAGTTTCGATTTTGATTTACCACTATCTATAATTAAGTCTATAGGGCTTAATATTTTTTTTGTGACTTCCTCTCCACTAATCGAAGGAGATTCTCCTGAATAATTAGCTGATGTACCGATAATTCCCCCAAAGTGTCCTTCTAACTTTAGTAAATGTAAAATGTTCAGAATTATTTCATTTTGGGGGACTCGTAAACCTATTGTATTTTGAAAGGCTGTAACTTCTGGAGGAATAAAACAAGGTTCTTTTTTTTTTAGTATCAATGTCAACTGACCTGGCCAAAATTTATTTGCTAGTTTCCTTGCATTGTCATTGAACTCAGCGATTTTAGTAGCTTCTTCATAATCTGAAACTAATAATAACAATCCTTTTGATCGATCTCGAAATTTAATATCATAAATCCTACTAATTACTTCTAGATTTTGAGGATCACCACCAATCCCATAAACAGAATCGGTAGGAAAAGCAATAATCTTTCCGTCAATTATGTGTTCAACAGCAATTTTTAGATAAAATTCTATTTCTTTTAGTTCTTTCCCTGCCAGTTTTATTAAAAATCCCATATGAGTTCTTTTAGAATTGAAAAGTTATTTTGAAAATTGAATTGAAAAAAATATAAACACTATTTTGGATATTGGTCTTGGCAACTTAAATCTGCTTCTAGACGTTTCCAAGTATGATCCAAATATTCTTGGAGTTCAATTAAATCTTTTTCTGAAATATTAGCGAATCTTTTCTGTTTAGAAAGATAATCTATTAGTGGAGTTCTCTTTGAAGGATCGATCAATGGTTTACTAGCTTTTGATAATGTCATAACTCCATTTTCTATTTCATATAAAATCCATGAACCAGTTTTAACAGCTAATCGAGATATTTCTATGGTATCTTCAGAATTAAAACCCCATCCTGTACAACATGGAGCCATAATATGGATATATCTACAGCCTTTAATCGATTTCGCTTTTTTAAATTTATCATATAAATCAAGTGGTTCGCTAATAGAACAAGTAGCAACATAAGGTATATCATGAGCAGCCATAATTGCAGGAAGATTTTTCTTAAATCTGTCTTTTCCTTTAGTAGTCGTTGTTGTCCATGCACCATGGGGTGTGCTTGAAGATCTTTGTATACCTGTGTTCATATAAGCCTCATTATCGTAACATACATAAATTTGATCTGAATTCCTTTCTGCTGCTCCACTTAAACCTTGGATTCCAATATCTGCAGTACCACCATCACCTGCAAATGTAATTGTTGTTATTTCATCCCAACCTCTACCGGGAAATCTATAAGCTTTAGCTTTAAAAGCAGCAGACATTCCTGTTGCAGCAGCAGCTCCTGCTGCGAAAGCCATATTTGTAAATGGAAAATTTGGTGCCGTTTTAGGCCATAAACCAACTACAACATTCAAACATGAAGCGGGTGTTACAAGAGCTGTATTAGGTCCTAAAGCCTTAATTGCCCATCTTAGGGCAATTTCTAAACCACATCCAGCACAACAAGAATTTCCTGGAAGAAAATATTCTTCTTGGCAAGATTCTAATGCCTCTTTTAATTTCACCATTTTATTATTCAACCTCCAATAATCCATCCCAGAGAGTTCCATGAATTACATCTTTTGGAAATTCTCCAGTCTCAGAATATTTGACTAACTTAATAATTTGGTTTTTTTGTTGTTCAAGAGTGACTTCTCTTCCCCCTAATCCATTCATAATCGGCAATATTGTGGCAGTTCCTTTTGTTCCATGCAGAGCACCTTTAACTTCACAACTCACAGGCCCTCCAGTTTGACAACCAAATGCTGTAGCTCTATCAATTACTCCAAGAACTTTCACTTTTTTAGCCACTTCAACGATATCTTCTGTTGGAAATGGTCTAAAATGCCTTAATTTTATCATCCCGACCTTATAACCTTCTTCTCTTAAATCATCTACAGCTTGCTCCATTTGTAAAGCCAAATCTCCATAAATGATTACTCCCACTTCTGCATCATTCATTTTATATTCTTGAATTAATCCATTACCATAATTTCTACCAAAAATCTTTTCAAATTCCTTAGCAACTTTTTTAATTTTTTCTTTGGATCTGATAAGTGCATCATGTATTTTTAGTCTAAATTCGTAATAAAAACTTGAAGGCATGATAAGATTACCAAACATCATTGGTCTTTTTGGATCCATCCAGATATGAGGCCAACCTTCTTCACTTGGTAAAGGTGGTAGAAATTTATCTACAAGATCTTGATCCTCAAGAATAACTGGCTTTGAAGTATGTGAAAGAATAAATCCTCCATAAGACACAAATTTAGGTAAAAGAATATCATGATCTTCACAAACCTTATATGACATCAAAATTTCATCATAGATTTCTTGATGTTCTGCACAGAAACAACTCATCCAACCTGTATCTCGTTGACTTATCACATCAGTAAAATCCGCCCAAATATTCCATGGTGGTGCGGGTCCTCGAGATGCTATAGCGACAACAATCGGAAGTCTAGCTCCAGCAGCCCAATGAATCATTTCATGTGCATAAAAAATTCCTTGTCCAGATGTTGCTGTAAATGTTCTAGTACCAGCTTTGCTTGCGCCAACTACCGCAGCGAACACACTATGTTCTGATTCCATTTTTATATATTCGGTTCCTGGCATTAACCCATTATCTACGAATTCAGATAATTTTTCAACCACAGTAGTTTGAGGAGTTATTGGATATGCACTAATAACCTGAACTCGTGCTGATTTTGCTGCATAAGCTGCTGCCACATTTCCCTTTATAATGATAGATTCTCTCTTTTGAATAAAATCTTCCTTACTTTCAGTCATCTTTTATATCACTCTCTCTTACCATTTCTATATTTTTTGTTGGGCATTCTTTAGCACATATACCACATCCTTTACAATAACGCAAATCAATTTCAAATGTACCATCTTCTTTCCTTTTTATTACTCCCTCTGGACAATACATCCAGCATATTCCACATTTGTTACATCCTTCTTTAATGATTGGTCTAAAAGTTCTCCAATCACCTGTTGTGCCTATATTTCCATCAATTGGCAATGAAATTGGAATTGGGGATAATTCTTTCCAATTTTTATACTCTTGAACTTTAGGACGTTCTTTTACTGATTTATTAATTTTTTTCCATTTTTTAGATTCAGACATAATCACATCTCTCTTACTGATTCGTAAGCGTCTTTAGCAACGCTCATGTTTTTTTCTAATCTACTTTCTCCAAACTCTTTTTTAATAACTTTTTCCATTGTCTTAAGATTATAATACCCCGTAATTTTTCCAAAAGCCCCTAACATAGGAATATTTAGAATTGGTCCACTTGCGTGCATAAAATTATGTTTAATACAAATACCTGTGGCATCTACGATAAAGATTTTTAAATTTTTAGGGAGATCACTAGTATCTATTGGATCTGGACTATTAATTATTAGATTTACACCTTCCCTTATAGTGGCTTTTATCGTTGGTATTTCTAGTAATGAGGTATCAAACATAAGTATATAATCCGGATTTACCACACTGTCATATGTCTTTATTGACTTGCTTTTAGAAACTTTAGTAAATGCCTGTATTGGAGCACCCCTTCGCTCAGCTCCTATTATTGGAATTGCAATTGTGTCCTTAAAATCTTCCTCAAATGCCATTTCAGCTAACAATTGGCTTGCGGTGATACAAGTTTGACCACCTCTACAATGCATAGATATTTCCACAATCTTTTGATTGTCTGACAATATTTTCAACCAACTTTACTTTGTATCTATTGAATGCAATATGTCCAATAAAGGCACAATGAATAAAAGTTCTATCGATTTTACTAATATGACTACAATATGAAACAATAATATAGAATTTAAAATAATAATTGTTATATTAATTAATTTATTTTCAAAAACGTATTATTTTAAATTAATTTTATTATACAATGAAATAGGATCATCCAAATTTAAATGAATTCAAACAAGGAAAAGCTAAATGACTAATGAGAAAGAAATTAATAATATCGTCTATTCTTTTAAATGTCCTTCATGTAAAGAAGGAAAGATTGATCTAGTTAAGAATCTTTATAACCTTCCCGATGGAGATAAAATGCTTATATTAAAATTTGAGTGTAATATGTGTAACTTTCATAAGAATGATATTATTCCTTTAACAACAAATATGGAAGCAGGAATAATGACCTTAAAAATAATAGATGAAGAAGATCTTAAATCTAAAGTATATCGGTCACCAGTGGGTAAACTAGAAATCCCAGAATTAGAATTAATAGTTGAACCAGGTCCAAGAGCTGATTTCTATTATACAAACGTACAAGGGATTTTATTTAGGTTTGAAAATGCGGTTTCAATTTATCGCAATAATCTTGAAAAAGATGATCCTGAAAAAAGTGAAATAGATGAGTTATTAGAGAATTTGAAACAAGCTATAGATGGAAAATTTAGATTTACCTTAAAAATTACTGATCCCGAAGGGGGAAGTTATATTATCCCCCATGATAAATCAAAATATACATTTAAGAAAATTGAAAATATAGACTTAGAAAAAATATAAAATATAATCTCATCATAATTCTTTATTATAAAATATTAAAATATCATCTTATAAACTAAAATTGTGAAAAGAGATGGGAGATCAAATAAAAAGAATTGGAATTTTAACTGGTGGAGGTGATTGTCCCGGTTTAAATTCTGTTCTCTATGGAATCATGCTTAAAGCATATGATAATGGCATCGAGTGTATTGGAATCCTTAAAGGCTGGAAAGGATTTATGGAAAACCAAACAATCCCACTTGATATTGCAAAACATGATGATTTACATACTGTTGGTGGAACTATTTTATATACTAGTAGAACTAATCCCTTTAAAGGAGTAAGCTCAAAAGAAGAAAAAGCTATAGAATTAACTAAAAAATTTGAGAAATTAGGAATTGATGCTCTAATTGCTATCGGTGGAGTTTTAGAATAATTTCTATTTTAAACTGAACACGATACTCTTGGAGTAGCCGATACTATGTATAAACATGCCGATGCAAAAGTAGTAGGATGTCCTAAAACAATAGATAATGATTTAGCTGGAACTCATTACACATTTGGCTTCTGGAGTGCTGTACAATTAGCCTCCAATACACTAGATAACCTTACTACTACAGCTCGTTCACATCAAAGAGTATTTGTTGTCGAAATTATGGGTAGAGATGCTGGTTTTTTAACAATGTACAGTGGAATTTCGGCAGGAGCAGATATTATCTTAATCCCAGAAACTCCATTTGATTTTGAGAAAGATATAGTTGATATTCTGAAAAAAAGAGTTAATGCAGGGTATAAATATCATATTATAGCAACCTCAGAAGGAGCATATCCAAAATTAGAGTCTTTAAACAGAGATTTTAAAACTATATCAAAAGAAACAATAGATAAATTACCTAAAGATACTTTTGGAAACCCATTATTAGCTAAATTAGGTATGTCTCAAATAATTGTTAATGAATTGAATTTAAGAGATGACTTAAAAGAAGAATTTCAGAAAAATGGCATAGATTTTGAATGTAGAAGTGTAGTTCTTGGTCATACAATGCGTGCTGGAACTCCTAATTCATTTGACAGAATATTAGGATTAAGATTTGGCTTAGCATCAATGAAACTTATATTAGAAGGAAAATTTGGAAATATGGTATCACTTCAAGGAAATAAAATTAGAACCGTTCCTCTATCAGAAGGTGTTGGAAAGAAATACATTACAGCTGATAATGATAAGATGGAATTGCGTGACTTACTTGTTAAAATAAGATATCTTTCTAAACAAAAATAGTTATTATAAATTACTTTTTTAATTACTCTTTTTCATTAATTCAAAGTTCCATTGTAGTTCAACAATTTAAACTATAAATATTCAAAATTATTTATCATACATACAGTATAGTAAATTTATAAACTAATTTTTAAAGATAATATTAAATAAAAATCAGTATGTTCACAAAATTTAAAAATTTATTTAGGGAATATCCCACTGCATTTAAAGTGCTAACTCTAGCTACTTTCATTGATATGATAGGGAGCTTCTTATTATATCCTTTTTATTCTCTGTATATTACTTCACGTTTCGGAGTTGGGATGATTGAAGTAGGATACCTCCTAGCAATCAACTCAGTAGGAAATATAATTGGTGGTGTGATTGGAGGAGCATTAGCTGATAAATATGGCCGTCGTACGATGATTCTTCTAGGTTTAATTGTCAGTGGGATAGGGAGTATTATATTGGGTTTAGTTAATACCTTAAATTTATTTTATATAGTTGCTGCATTTTTAGGTTTGATCGGTAGTTTTGGGGGTCCCGCACGACAAGCAATGGTGGCAGATTTACTTCCAAAAGAAAAACAGGCAGAAGGATTTGGAATCTTACGAGTTGCTTTTAATCTTTCAGCAGTGATAGGTCCTCTTCTTGGTGGATTCTTAGCATCCCAATCCTTTATGTTGTTATTTATATTGGATGCTGTCAGTAGCATTATTACTGCTGTTATTGTATTTTGTGTAATTCCCGAGACTAAACCTCAACTGGATGATAGCAAATCAGAAGAAACAGTAATGAAGACAATTTATGGATATAAAGAGGTTTTAAAAGATTGGAGATATTTATTATTTCTTTCCGTATCAGCGATAACAGTTTTAGTATATATGCAAATGAATAGTACTCTGGCTGTATTCTTACGGGATTATCATGGGTTTCCCGAATCAGGCTTCGGATTATTGTTAAGTATGAATGCTGCAATGGTAGTATTTTTTCAATTTTGGATAACTAGGAAGATTTCAAAATATTCTCCGATGAAGATTATGGCTTTTGGAACATTATTTCTCATGATTGGTTTTAGTATGTATGGTTTTATCTCTGAGCCATACCTGTTTTTTGTCGCCATGGGTATTATTACAGTAGGAGAAATGATTGTTTATCCCACTGGACAAAGTTCTGCTGCATCTTTTGCTCCTGAAGATAAACGAGGACGCTATATGGCTGTATACGGTTTTCAGTGGATGATTCCTAATATGTTTGGCGCTTTAGGTGCTGGATTTATTATGGTTTATATTGGAGCTAATTGGGTATGGTATTTAGCCGGGATTCTATCTATGGCTTCAACAATTGGTTTTTGGTTACTTCATGGGATCACAAAGGAACTTTTTTCAAAAGAAAAAGAATTAGTAAAGGATGAATTGCTTGAATATCCCATTCAATCACTCGAATGAGAGAATTATGCAATTTATTTTATTTATTATTAATCAAACATTTAATTACTATTTAAGATTTAGAAATTTAAGTTGAAGATCGTGAAACACCTCTTTCACGAAGATTTTACAAAATTAAAATATTACTATATTCCTCAAATTAAATTAAATCTTAAAATTGAGTATTAAAACTAAGTTCAAACGTGGTTCAACATTCTAAACTATAAATATCATTGTTATTTTAAACATAAATAAGCAAATTTATAGTGTTATTTTGTTATATTTAAATCTAAAATAGAAAATTTACCTTGTTTACAAAAATTAAACGTACATACAAAGAATATCCATCCTCATTTAAAGTATTAACTTTAGCTACTTTTATTGACCGCTTAGGGGGTTTTTTATTATTTCCCTTTTTTTCATTGTATATAACTGATCATTTTGGAGTAGGAGTTACAGAGGTTGGAATCCTAATTGGGATATTTTCAGCAGGAAATCTTATTGGAGGTATTATCGGAGGAGCACTAGCAGATAAATATGGTCGTCGAGTAATTACGATATTCGGTTTAGTTGTAAGTGGGATAGGGAGTATTTTAATGGGAATAGTTAATGATCTGTATCTCTTTTATACAGTTGCTGGATTTTTAGGTACATTTGGTGCTTTTGGAGGTCCTGCACGACAAGCAATGGTAGCAGACTTACTTCCAAAAGAAAAACAAACTGAAGGATTTGGAATGATTCGAGTGGCCATAAATCTCTCAGCAACGATTGGTCCTTTACTTGGCGGATTATTAGTTAACCAATCCTATATGTGGTTATTTATCGCGGATGCTGTAAGCAGCCTTATTACTGCCCTTATAGTGTTTAAAGTTATCCCAGAAACGAAACCTCAAAAACAGGATGGTGAACCAGAAGAAACAGTAATGAAATCTATGATTGGGTATAAAGAAGTATTAAAGGATTGGGTTTACATGTTGTTTCTCTCTGTGTCTGCACTAACAGTATTAGTATATATGCAAATGAACACTACATTATCAGTGTTTTTATGGAAAGTTCATGGGTTCCCAGGGCAGGGTTATGCTCTATTGTTAAGTATGAATGCGCTTATGGTGGTTTTATTTCAATTCTGGATAAGCAGAAAAACTTCAAAGTATGATCCTATGAAAATGATAATTCTTGGAACTTTATTTTATTTGATAGGCTTTGGGATGTATGGTTTTGTTTCAGAATCATACATGTTTTTCATTGCTATGGGTATACTCACAGTGGGAGAGATGATTGCGATGCCTATTGGACAGACTACAGCTGCATTATTTGCCCCTGAAGATAAACGTGGTAGATATATGGCAATGTATGGATTCCATTGGGCAATACCAAATTTATTTGGAGTTATACTTGCTGGTTTAGCTTTTGATTATATTGGACCTAATTGGGTGTGGTATTTTGCAGGATATCTTTGTTTTGTAGCAATGATGGGATTTTGGCTCCTTCAAGATGTCACAAAGTCTCGGTTATCAAGAGAAATAAGCTCCTCTATTGAAAATATACCTGAAATCGACCAAGAAATACCTATAGAGTAGAATTTATCCCCTTTGGTGTTTTATTTTATTAGATTTAAGATTCTATTTCAAATCTAATCTTTTGATATTCATATTTAGAATTAAGTAATTTCAGAACTTTTTCAACAAAAAGCTTAAGGTTATTCGCATGATTGCGTTTTTCCTGCTCCTGCTCGATTAAAAATTCATAAATCATCTTTCTAGCGCTATCAGGACCGTTCTCTTGTAAAAATTTCATCCAATGAATTGACATTTTACAGATTTTTTCTAAAATTTCATCTGAATATTCAAGTCTATCAAGAATCCTCTCATGATATTTATTTATTGCTTTACTAACCCTTTCTAAATAATCCGCAGTACCCAATGAGTATCTACATAAACTTATTAGATTTGAAGTAATTCTAGAATTTCTTGTATTAGTTGCAGCTTCAAAAGAAACCCACGCTTCATCCCATTCCTCCTTATTTCTACCTATTAAACCATCATTATATAATGCAACATTCATTATATCACTGAGATCGACATCATGTCCCCTTTTTATCTTTTTATTAAAAATCTCTCCCAGCTTAGTTCCTTCAAGATAGCTTCCCGCTCCAAAATCAAGTAATTGATTTAAATTATTTGCGGCGCAAAGTGCTTCATGTCTTACTTCACCTGTATCTGGGTTTGTCCATTGAACCGTTTTCTCAAATTCTCCCGTTTCCTTATTTTTAATCCATCCCATTTCTCTTAAAACATGGTCTAATAAATGAACTTTAAAGACCCAAAAATCCAAATCATCTGTGAAGCGTTTTCTTCTCCAATCTCTTGAAGTATATTTGCCTAAATACAATTTTAACGTCCCTCGAATCAGAGAGTTTTTTCCTTCTTGAATTGCTTCACAAGCATCTTTATAATAAGTGTGATGTGGACTTTTTGATATCTCTACTATTTTATTAAGAATATTTCTGGCTTCTCCTGCGACAACATCGCAGGGTATCTTACCATCAGAGGGATATGCCCTCGATCCACCATCTAGGTATTTTTTAAACAATTCTAGATCATTATCAGGTATTTTATACCAGGGATTATTAAACATTAACTTACTGAATACATAGTGAGTGTAACCATTTTCATCCACTCCAGTTTTATCATGTAAAGGAGAAACATCTCTTAATTTATCCTCTTTTTGTACAGCGTCCGCCTTAATATCCCAGATATTATTCATACAAATTATAATATTGAATGTGATTTTTAAAAATTATCAATTTAAAATATAAAATCAATTTTTTATTATTATACCCTTTAGATATCATATGAGCAATTTTTTTAAAATCTATACATTAACACCCTGGGATTCACTAGATTTAAAAACATTAACCGAAGTAAAATTATATTCATTGAAAAATATATTTAAGACTTTTCCTGTAATTGAACCAGAATTTTTTGATGATATTCTCTCAAACTTGTATAAATTTAAACATTATTCATGGGTAGAAAGCATAAAAAGAATAATCGGGCCTAATAATGAGGATTATCAGATAGAACCCTGGAATTTTGTATGGGGAATGGATAATGAAAGAAGAATCTATCAACTACTAATGCAAAAATCAGAAGAAAAAGCAATCTTGGTGGCTCTGGCTCCTCCAGAATTAGGGAAATTGCTTAAGCAATATAAAAAAGAAGCCATTATACGTATATTATCTCTATTAAATAATCCAAATAGAATGAAATTTTTAATGGTTTTAGCACCTAAAGGAAAATCAATTGCAGAAAAACAAAAGTTACTCCAAGTGAATAAGAAAGATTTAGAAAAAAAGAGATTTGAAAAAATACTCAAACAGATGCCAAATATTAAAGGACAATGGTTTCCTGAATATTCTCCGCGTTGTCCAAATTGTAACAAGCTGATTACAGAGATAAAGGGTTTGAACGTGGGATCTCTAAAATTTATTTGTCCATATTGTGGATATAAAAAAGACTAGTAAAACTTACTTTTTTAAAAAATCATCTATAATGATTTTTATTAGATAATTGGATATATAACTTATAAATATTAAAACAATACAATTTGATTATATTTGTTGCTGCATTAGATTTAGGAACAACAGGCTGTAGAACTTTTATATTTGATTTAACAGGAACAATAATTGCGAGTGATTATCAAGAGTGGAAAAGTTATTAACCTTCTCCATCGTTTGTTGAGCAAGATGCAAGTATTTGGTGGGAATCTATAAAATTCCTAGTTAACCATTAATGAAAAAATTGAAGAAACCGCAACAGATGGGTGCTTTTTAAAACCTTTTAAGTTTTTTGAGTTTAATATTTTGTTCGATTATTTGTAAATTTTTGTGTTTTCTCTATAATTAATACTTCAATTTGCCATTTAATTAACGGGTAATTCAATTATAAAAGTTGCACCCTTATTTAATCCTTCAGATTCAGCCCAAATTTTGCCTTCATGCATTTCAATGATTTTTTTTGCTAAATATAATCCTAATCCTGGACCTTCAATATCAACATTATAATCTTTACCATATCTTTCAATTTTTCCAAATTTTTGAAAAATTCTCTGTAATTCGGTCTCAGAAAGTCCTACTCCTGTATCTTTTATTGAGATCTCTACATTTTTTTTCATTTTTTTTAAATTGATTGAAACTTTACCTTTTGGAGGTGTATTTTGTATAGCATTAGATATTACATTTTTTATTACCTGAATAATTTTATTTTTATCAACATGAATAAATATATTTTCTTGAAGATTACATTCTAATGATAATTCTCGTTTATCAGCTAAAGATATCAAATCATTTACGCATTCATCAATAAGTTTCCCGATATCTTCCTTTTCTTTCCTAAAAGATATACTCTTTGATTCCATAAGCGAAATATCTATTGTATTTTTGACTAAGTTTTCTAATCTCTTTCCTCCTTTATATATGATTTTAATGAGTTGTTTCATCTCATCAGTATAAACTCCTTTATATAATTTTAAGAATAATTCAGCTGAGCCTAAAATCGAAGTTAATGGTGTCTTTAATTCATGTGAAGCGCGAGTAATCAATTCATTTTTTATATCATCGAGTTCTTTAAGTTTAATAAGTTCTTTTTCTATTATTGTTTCTGCCTTTTTTTTCTCCGTGATATCTTGGGCTATAGAGAGAATACAAGGTTCATTTCTTAGCTTAATAATTGAAGCCTGAAATAAAACCCATAATGAGCTACCATCTTTTCTTTTTATTTTAAATTCTTCAAATTTTTTTTGCTTCCCTAAAGACAAATCCAAAATTCTGTTTTTAATTATTGCTATTTGATCTGAATTAAATATTTCAAATTGATAATAATATCTTCCAGTCACTTCATTTTTTCCTAATCCGAATATTTTTTCAGCAGCAGAATTAATGTCTAGCACGAATCCATCCATATTGGTTAACATGATTGCTTCCGGTGAATTCTCAAATAATCTTCTATATTTTTCTTCTGAATCTCTTAAGTGTTGTTCTGCTATTATGCGTTGAGTAATGTTTGTAATCACTGCAAAAGCCCCTATATAATTTCCATTATCATAAAGTGGTTTTGGAGCCATAATTGTATAAACTTTTTGTCCATTTTTATGAGTCCACACAAGCTCGTAAGGTTCTGCTTCTCCCTTTTTTCGCTTGCTTATTTCATATTCTACTTTTTGCTGATTTCTTTTATCAAGGTAATTGAAAACATATGTGCCAAGAAGTTCATCATAAGAATATCCAATCATCTTACTGAAACTTATATTAACGTATGTAAAGCAATTATTCTCATCTATGACAGCTAAACCATCAGTCATAGTCTCAACTAACGTACGGTATCGTTCTTCACTTCGTCGAAGCTTTTCTTCTATTTGTTTTCTTTCAGTAATATCCATTATCATTCCCATTTTAGAAATTGATCCATCAGGATGATTTATTGGAGTATTCACCACATAGAACCAGTGATTATCTTTAGGACTTTGTACTTCCCATCTCACAGTCTCTCCACTAAATACACGATCATTAACACACCAAGGACAAATATTATTAAGATTGTGTAAAGCTTTAAAACATGCTTCACCAGTTCCGTCATAACCCGTTCTTTGGATAAAATTTTCATTCATAAATTCAACAATATAATCTTGTGAACAAATATAAATCAATCCATCAAATGCGTTTACAATAGCAGAATATTTTTGTTCAGAATCTTTTAATTTCAGTCCTGCTTCTCTATATTCTGTTATATCATTAACAATATTGAGAAGGTAAGGCTTGTTTTTAAGTGTAATTTTACTGACAGAAAACAATCCCTGTCTAATTTCTCCTGATTTTGTTCTAAACCTAACATGAAAGTTAGACATACTTCCTTTTCCTTCAATATTTCTTATCATTTCATCCCTTTGGTTCTCATCAACCCATAAATTTAACTCTTTAGATGATTTACCAATAACTTCTTCCCTAGTAAGCCCTAAATCGTTTAGAAACACATCATTGACTTCAATAAATCTCCCATCATTGATAGAACTTATACTCATTGATAGAGCATTACTATTGAAGGCTTTATAGAATTTTTCTTCTGACTCTTTTAATTTTTTTGTCCTTTCCTCTACTCTTTGTTCTAATTCTAAATTTAATTTTTTTAATTTTTCTTTTATTTCAATTAATTTATGAACATCATGAAGTACTCCCCTTATCCCTACAATTTTTCCTTCTTTATAGATAGGGCGTGAATGAACCCTCCCATAAAAAATAGCTCCATCTTTTTTTTGAAAAGTATAAATATCTGGCTCGATTAACTCTCCTGAAAAGAATCTTTTTGCGTTTTGGATTAATTTTCCTCTTTGTTCAGGTACAACAAATTGAATCATGCTCATTTTTCCTATCACTTCATCTTTTTGATAACCAAAAGTTTCATAACCCATAGGATTAACATAAGATAACTTTCCACTTTTATCAATCTCATAGATAATATCTGGAAAAAATTCAGCTATACTCTTATATTTTTCTTCGGATTTTTTCAATTTTTGTTCTATTCTCTTCCGTTCCGTAATATCTTCAGTAAGAACTAAGACTAAATCAGGAGGGATATAACTATAATTAACAGATTTGAATTTTTCTTCTCCTGAAGTTGTACAAATAGATTTAATTTCCTTGAAAACATTACTTCGAGAAAAAGCACATTGATAAAGCCCTTCATAAAATTCAAATTGATCTTTATAAATTTCTGATGCTTTACATCCTAAGTAATCTTTAATCCGACCATCAGTTATTTTTGCAGCAGAATTATTATATTCAATCAAGATTAAATCATCTTCAATTATTTTCCAAACATATGAAGGAAAAGACGTGCCTTTAAAGAGAGCTTTAAATTTTTGCTCGGAAATTGTTGATTTATCAACTGCATCTGACAATTTTAATCACCTATTACAAAAATCTTGTACCTTATTTCCTCGGTATTTTAATAAATTTAAAATCCAAAATAATGGAAGTAAAAGTTACATTTAATAATTTGGTAAAAATTTAAATTTGCTAGAATAAGAACATAAGCGATAATAAGAAGATAATCCGTTACTTAATAATTATTTTATAGGAATCTTATTCTGGATTTCTTATAAGCATTTTTTATTTAGATTTTACAAATCTGTCAAAAGAATCTTTTATACTCTATGATATCCTGTTTGTAACAAATTATTAATTGATTTATTGGGATTAGAATTTAGAGTTTATTTAGGGCAATTTGTTTAACCTCGTTGGAGATATAAAAAATTAAAATGTTTCTTATTATGAACAATGAACTTTATTAAGATTTATATCATTTATTTTAATATTAGAAATTAATAAACTAATGATTTAATAGAAATGTTTGTTGCTGCATTAGATTTAGGAACAACAGGGTGTAGAACTTTTATATTTGATTTAACAGGGACAATAATTGCGAGTGATTATCAAGAGTGGAAAAGTTATTACCCTTCTCCATCGTTTGTTGAGCAAGATGCAAGTATTTGGTGGGAATCTATTAAAGTAACTATAGAAAACGCAATAAATAAAAGTAGAATTGATAAAACTGATATTGTCAGTCTTTCTGTAACTAATCAGCGAGAAACAATCGTACCAGTGGATAAAGAGGGAAATCCACTTCATAACGCATTAGTTTGGCAAGATAGACGGACAATAGATCAGGTAAACTTTATCAAGAAAAAAATTGGTGTTGATAGAATTTATAAAATTACTGGTTTAACTGTGGATCCCTATTTCTCTGCCACAAAAATTCTATGGTTTAAGGATGAGAAACCAGAGATTTATAAAAAAACTCATAAATTCTTATTAGTTTCAGATTTTATTATTCAAAAATTGACGAGTATTTTCTGTACAGATTTCTCAAATGCTTCAAGAACAATGTTATTTGACATTAATAAATTAAAATACTCTGATGAAATCGCATCGGAATTAGAAATAGATTTAGATAAAATGCCAGATACGCTAAAAAGTGGAGTTGATATTGGAGAAATTGAAACTGAGGAGACTTTATTTGACAAAAAGACATTAGTTATAACAGGCGCTGGAGATCAACAATCAGCAGCATTAGGTGTTGGAGTGGTATCTCCTGGTGAAATTAAATGCACAACAGGGACAGGTAGTTTTATTTTAGCTTATTTATCTCAACCAAGATTTGATCCTCTGAAACGAGTTTTATGTAGTTGTCATGCAGTTCCAGGTACATGGGTACAAGAGGCAAGTATTTTTACTAGTGGTGCTGTATTGCGTTGGTTTAGAGATCAAGTAGGATATGCAGAATGCGTTGCAACTCAAGAAGGGCAAGATCCTTATGATTTAATTACTGCTGAAGCACAAAAATCCAATATAGGGGCAAATGGCGTACTTATAATTCCGCATTTTATCGGTTCTGGTGCACCACATTGGAATCCGCATGCAAAAGGTATTATTTTTGGATTAGCGTTAGGTCATGAACGTAAAGATCTTTATAGAGCTGTCCTTGAGGGCGTAGCTTTTGAAATCAGAAAAAATATTGAAGTATTCAGGGAATTAGGAATTGAACCAAAAGAATTAATGTTAACTGGAGGTGGTTCGCGCTCTGACCTTTGGAATCAGATTTATGCTGATGTATTAGGAATAACATGCGTTAGAAACGTCATTGAAGAATCGACATCTTTAGGTGCTGCAATATTGGCAGCTGCAGGTGCAGGTATCTTTCCAGATATTTCAAAAGCAGCTGAAAATCTTTGTAAACTAGATAAAAAGTGGATTCCTAATAATAATCGACATAAGAAATATGAAAAGATATATAATTTTTCTTATAAAATGTATGAATTGATAAATAGTAAAAATTTATATAGAAAATACGATGAGTTAATTTTGGACAGAGATATTGAGCAATAAAGTAAAATTTCTAATAATAATCAATTTTATATATTAAAAATGTTATTCTTTCTATAATTAAAACTACTTACAGAGAAGGGTAAGAAAAAAGTGAATGAAATACAAAATGTATCTTCAAGTTTAACCAAAGAATATAGGAAAAGTCAGAAAATAATTGCATTAATATTTTTTATTATAATAGTTATAGCTAGTATTGTTACTCTGGGAGGTGTCGTTTGGACATTTGCAGATATATTTATCGGTACTACTGGAAAATGGCTCGCATTCTTAGCTTTAAATTTAGGGTATCAGGTAGCAATCATTGGTGGACTTCTAGCAGGTTTGTTTTTTTTGTTAGTTTTCTTTTTTGGATTGTTTAAAAAGACTTCACGATCCTTGATTCATTTTATTTATAAAAAGAGAGAGCTTGAAGAAAAATACAAAAATCGTATAGATGTTAAAATCGCAGCATGGGGTTTATTAATCAGTTTAATTGTTATTATTGTAGGTGTTATTTTCGCAATTTTTTGGGATATCTTTGCTAGCTCTACAGGAGATCCGTCAGCAATTCTAACATTTTTAGGAAGCACTGGACCTCGGGTACTATTTATTGGTATTGGACTTTTTTTACTTATAGGAACTTTTCTCTTCATGATTTACTTTTGGAAGAACGGTTATTATCTCATTCTAAGAATAATGGGCAAATTAGAGAAAAGTTAAACAATTTACCGTATAAAAAATGAAAAAAAGTACACCTTAAATCTAACTAAATCAGAAATTTTTTGCTCTTTATTTTTTTTTATATCAATGATTTATCAATTTAATTCAAAGCACATTTTTAATCTAATTAATAATGCCAATTCAATAATATGGCCATTAAAGTTGGAACTGTTTTTAATTATTTACAATTACCTAATGTATCTAGGTTCCCTTTTGTTATAAATAAAAGGCAGGATAAAATATTTATTCAAAAGGGATTATTTGTGTATACTAAATCAAATGAAGGTTTTTTAATTGGTGTCATCGAAGAAATTGCTTTATTAAATGAATATTTTACAGACGCTCTAACAATAAAAGCTTACAATAATAATAACAATCCGAATATTTTAAAAGGACTTTTTCCAAGTGAAGATTTTGAATTTGCTATTGCGATAGTAAAATGTTTGGGATTAATTAAATTTAAAGACAGTAATTTAAAAGAAATTGAGAAAGTACAACGAATGACATACCCTGCTAGTCCTGGAAAAGGAGTTTATATCGTAGAGGAGGATATTCTTTATAAATTTCTTGGGCTCGACACAGAATTTGGAGTGAATATTGGAAAAATTAAAGTAACACAATCTGTTGCCAAAATCAATATGAATAGATTGCTAAATAAACATTTTGCGATTCTTTCAATCTCTGGTGGAGGTAAGAGTTATCTCACGTCAATTCTTATTGAAGAACTACTATCTAGAAATGAAGCCTATGGTACTCCAGCTATTATATTATTTGATGTTCATGGAGAATATATTTACTTAAAAGATATTCCGGAATTAAAAGATAAAATAAAAGTTCAAGATATTTCATATTTCCAAATTGGAATCCCAAAGTTACCTGTTTATTCCTTTAGGAAATATCAAGAACAAATTTCACATGTTCAAATAAGAGAGCTTTCAAAGTATATAAAAAAATTGAAAAGAGATAAGAGTAAAAAGAATCAATATACTCTAAAAGACATAATAGAATACATTGAAAGTGAAAATGATGGAAATCGAAGTACAAAACAAGCTTTGATTGGGTGGTTATCAGAATTAGAACGATTAACACTATTCGGTCCTCAAGAAAATCCAATATTAGATAAAGTTGTTGATAAACAACAATTAACAATTTTTAATTTTCAAAAAGAAATAAGTATTAGAAAAAAGCAAATTATAGTTGATTATATTTGTAATCGGCTATTTGATCTTCGCCGGACAAATAATATCCCTCCATTTTTACTAATTGTGGAAGAAGCCCATCAATTTTGCCCAGAAGCTGCCCATGCAAAAGCAATTTCAAAACCAATTATTGAAATGATTGCAAGAGAGGGAAGAAAATTTATGGCTTGTTTATGTCTAATTAGTCAAAGACCAAAAAAATTAAGCACAACAGCATTATCACAATGCAATTCTAAATTAGTTTTAAATATTAAAAATCCTTACGATTTAAAACATCTAATGGATAGTTCTGAGGCAATAAGTAAAGATTATGCTAGTATGATCTCTAGTTTAGGAGTGGGAGAAATGTTATTAATGGGAAATGCTGTAAATTATCCTATTTTCATAGATGTAAGGGAGAGGATTTTTAAATCAAAAACTGAAGAGATATCATTAGCCCAATTTTGCTTAAATTGGCAAAATAAAGAATTAAAATAACTCCGTAATTAGACCATCTCTTATAGCTGAATTATGCTTATTAAGAACTATCATTTTCTTGTTCTTTGAAACTCTAAAAACATTAATAACATTCATACTTTCTAATTTCATAAAGAGTTCTTCTAAAATTAATGAATTCGTAAATGGGAATTCCTTTTTAAGAAGTTCTTCAAGCCTTTTATCTAAAATTTCTCCTTTATTCTTAATTAAAATATCAATTATGGAATTTAATATTGGCTTTTGATTCCATCTATGTGATTCGATAATATTTCACCTGTGTATTTTAATATATAATATTTCTTACTAATAATTAATTTTATTATTTTATACAAACAATCTTTCTTCCTTAGATTCCTCTATTCTTCTACTTTTTAATTTTTCACCAAATGTTTCATACCACTTAATTATTTCTGGCGTTAGGGTTGGGTTTACCATGTTTCTTGCTTCTTTAAAATGCTCCATCGATACTTTTCGCGCTCTAATATTTTCTCTTAAGGCAATCATAGCAGCTTCACGGCACCATGTTTCAATATCTGCTCCAGAGAAACCTTCAATCATAGCATTTAAATTATCTAACGTTATGTTATTTGCTAAAGGCATTTCTTTTGTAAATATTTTTAAAATTTCAAGTCTTCCCTTTTTATCTGGTTCTGGAACTAGTAATATCCGATCAATCCTTCCCGGTCTAATTAATGCTGGATCCAAGATATCGGGACGATTGGTAGCCGCAATCACAACAATATCTTTCATTACTTCTAAACCATCTAATTCTGTTAAAAACTGAGATAATACTTTCTCTGTCACACCCGAATCTGATGTATGTCTTCCTCTACTCGGTGCAATTGAATCAAATTCATCAAAAAAGATAATACAAGGAGATGCCATTTTTGCTTTACGAAAGACTTCTCGAATTGCTTTCTCTGATTCTCCTACCCATTTAGATAATAGTTCAGGGCCCTTTATTGAGATAAAATTTGCTTTACTTTCAGTTGCTACCGCTCTTGCTAATAAAGTCTTACCACAACCAGGTGGACCATAAAGTAATATACCTTTTGGAGGTGTTATTCCCATGCGACTAAATATAGTAGGATGAGATATTGGCCACTCCACTGCTTCAATTAATTGCTGTTTTAAATCATCTAATCCCCCTACTTGATCCCATGGTACATTTGGAACCTCTACAAAGACTTCTCTTATTCCAGAAGGTAAAATTTCTTTTAATGCATCCTCAAAATCATCTTTAGTAACTTCTATTTGTTCTAATAATTCGGGATCGATTATTTCTGATTCAAGATCAATTTTAGGTAAATACCTTCTTAATGCTGACATTGCTGCTTCTCGACAGACGGCAGATATATCAGCTCCTACAAATCCATGGGTTATTTGAGAAAATTCTTTTAATGAAATATTTTTAACAAGAGGCATATTTCGAGTATGAATTTGAAATATTTCTCTCCTACCTTTTTCATTAGGAACTTTAATTTCAATTTCACGATCAAATCTCCCTGGGCGACGCAATGCAGAATCTAAGCTATTGGGTCTGTTCGTGGCGCCTATTACGATTACTTTACCTCTCCCATGTAAACCATCCATTAAAGCTAATAATTGCGCTACAACTCTACGCTCCACCTCACCTGTAACAGTTTCCCTTTTCGGAGCTATTGCATCTATTTCATCTATAAATATTATCGCAGGACTTTTTTCCTCTGCTTCAATAAATATTTTTCTTAATTTTTTTTCAGATTCCCCATAGAATTTACTCATTATTTCTGGACCATTTATTGATATGAAATGTGCTTCACTTTCATTTGCTACAGCCCTAGCTAATAATGTTTTTCCACATCCAGGTGGACCTCTTAGAAGAACTCCCTTGGGAGGGTCGATTCCTAAACGTTTAAATAAAGATGGATGTCTTAAGGGTAATTCTACCATTTCTCTGACACGTTGAATCTCTTTATCCAAACCACCAACATCTTCATAAGTTATATAACTAAGCCCTCTTTCTACTTCTTCAGTGATTCTGTCACTTAAATTAAGTATAGTATCTTGTTTTATAACGCAAACTCCTTGAGGTCTAATACTTATTACTTTAAATGTGATTTCTCTACTTATACCTATAGATATAAAGATATAATCATCAATCGTAATTGGATAATTATTTAATTTTCTTTTTACAAAACTTTCAAATCTAGGATTATTTTTAATTGGAAAATTTGATGGAGCTAAAACAACATTTTGAGCAGGTTCAGCTTTCACCTTTCTAATTTCAATAGTATCATCGATTCTAGTTCCAGTATTTTTCTGGAGTCTAGAGTCTACTCGCACAATTCCTAACCCATTATCTTGAGGATAACTTGGCCATGCGATTCCAGCACTCTCTTTCTTACCAACAACAGCGATTACATCACCAGTTTGAATTTTTAGTTTTTCCATTGTTTTTGGATCAATTCTTATAATGTTACGTCCAATATCTCTTTTCTTAGCCTTTTGAACACGTAAAGTTACACTAGGTACATCTTCATCGTTTTTTTCATCTTTCTCCTCATCATTATTTCCTTTCGATGACATAATATATCGATTTTACCACAATATTTTTATTCTAATTTAGAGAAATATTAATTTCGTAAAAATTTTTCCTTTTTTTTAAATGATAAATTTTTTTTTATTTAAAAAAATCATCTAACGAAACTTGCACTTTTGAAGCATCTAATTTCCTCAACCTTTCTAAAGCATTTTCTACTCTTTGATGAGAAAAATTGTGCTCTTCTATTAATAATTCCTCAAGTTTATCAAAGTCAATTTTCTTTGGTTTGGGTATTGTATAATCCATTTTAACATCGGGATTTAAAAATATATCTTTTATTTGGGCAACTATTTCTAAATCTAAAAAGATCTCCTTTCCCCCAAACTTGATTTGGTTTTTTAAAATATTTTCTATTGTATTATATTTTCTAATGAGATCTAATGCTGTTTTTTGACCTATGCCTTTAATACCAGGAAAAAAATCCGTTCCAATTAATATTCCCATCTCAATTAATTGTTCCCGGGTTATTCCAAGATTAGTCAAAAATTTAGATAATGAAACATATTCAATGTCTAACGTAACTGTTGTATCCCTTATCTTTTTACTTCGACTTATAGCAAAATTCCGAATCAATCTTTCACCACCAAACAATAGTGTATCATAATCTTGTGAAGCACAAGCCCATGCATCACCTTTTTCAACTAAATATGCTGATTGAGCTTCTCCTTCAGAACTAGCTTGAACTATTGGAATTCCCATATATTCAATTAATTTTTTACTCTCTTCAATCATCCCTGTGTCAAGTTTAGATGTTAATTGTGCAAATTTTTTGGCTTCTTTAAAATCTTCATCGTCTTGAGCTTTAATCATTTTTTCTTTAGCTTCTTCTTTAATCCTTTTTCTCTCTCTGACTGTTTCTAATTTTAATTCAGAGGCTGTACCATCAAAAACATAAATTGGTTTAATATTGTGCTCTAAAAAATTTATAGTTCTATAAAAAAGTCCAGAAAGATGTGAAGTCACATTTCCTTGATAATCCTTTAAAGGAGTTCCATCTCTCTGCCTTATGATTGCTAAGAATTGATAGATGGTATTAAATGCGTCAATTGCTATATTTTTTTTAAATAGATTATCAAAAGTAATTGTTCTTTTAACTTCTTTTACTAATTCATTTATTTTTACGCCCATATTTAGTATATTCCCTATTTTGTACTTATTCAATAAAAATTTGTGATACAAATTATATAATTTCCACTAATATATTATATTATTTTTTGGTCGTCTTTTCAATTTTGATCCACAAATTTCACATTTTTGATTTAAATCTTCAGCTTTATGAATATTTTTACAATGTGGACAATATACTTGCCATATTATCTTAGATTCAATCCCATTTTTATATAATGAGGAAAATGGAATCTTTAATTCTGCACAGACATTTTCAATAGAATAATCATTAGAGTAGATCTTTATTGTTTTATCAGTATTTTCTATTAATTCTAATGCTAATGCTATCAATTCCCTATCTGCATCTGATAAAGCAATGAAGTCTCCTGTTTTTTTAGAAGCTTCTTTTACCTTAGTCATATATTCATCTTTAGGAAATTTTATTTTTAATTTTTTTGATTCAATAGCAGCATTAATTTTATTTATAATATTTCTATTTTTCTCTAAGTATTTGCTAGATTTTATTTCATCAACTATAGAAGGTGTTGTATAAATAACACCCTCGATAACATTAAAATCAATTCCTGTAAGGAAGATATTAGTATCGAAAATATAAAATGAATTTTTTTTTTTCATATCACTAATTTTTAGTTATGGAACTTCAGAAATAATTCTATAAATATTTTTTTAAGTTATTATTCTTCGGGAGAATCATCAATAGGGACCCTTCTTACAGTACCAATAATTTTCTTTCTTAACCGATTATAATAACTTCCACTAAACCTAATAAATTTGTTTTGAGAATTTGCTCTCCGAATTCTAATTTTAGTATTTGGTGCAATTCTCCTAATAATTTGTTGTCCATCTATTACAATTTTCGCATCTAGTCTTGGTCTCAATAATTGAATCTCAATTTCAGAATCAATTGGTACTACTATTGGTTTTAAACCTGATCCTGCAAAACTGTTTAAAGGAGTTATTTGCATTATTTCAATATTTGGATTTACAATAACCCCACCTGCACTTAAATTATAAGCTGTAGATCCTGTAGGTGTTGAAATAATTACTCCATCTAAATAACTGCGATTTAGGAAAACTCCATCAATTCTAATAGAGATTTGTAATACTTTTGAGCTTTTTGAAGAAACAATTAACACTTCATTTAATGCATTACTTAACTTTATTTCATCAGAATTTTTCGCAATATAAGCAGTTATCTTAGAACATACTTCATATGTGTATTCTCCATTTAAAACCTTCGTTAAATCTTTAAAAATCATTCTTCCGTTAGATTCATCTAAGAAACCTATAGAACCAACATTTACGCCCAAAATAGGGGGAGGATTTCGTTGAGACAAACCATTAGCAACTCTTAATATAGAGCCATCTCCACCTACAATTACTATGAACTTAATATTCTCAGCATTCATTTCGCTTAAATCCATACCATTATGTGGAAAAATTTTAGGGGCAATCCTGGTTTCTAAATAAACTACTTCTCCTTTTTGAACTAAAAATTCAAAAATTCTCCTTGTTAATTTAATAGCCCTTTCAGAATCCAGCCTACAAGCTAAAGCAATTGGTTTTTTCTCCATAACCCACTGACTTTTATTAAAACTTTTTATTTTATCTTGATTTTATATAAAAAAATTGGATTTTTATTTAATTAAATTGATAGGTTTTACGAATTACTTATTTAAATGCTGAAAACTCTATTTATAAGTGTTTTTCCTGCTAATTGCCAATATTCTACTTGAGTAGTTGATATCTTACTTGGATTAGCTTGAAGATCCTTTAGCTTTTTCTTTAAATCCTCATCTTCAGGCCAAGTAACATCAAATGACTCATATGATTCAAGATCCATAATATTAATTGATGTATCCTCAATAAAATTAATCTGAGCATTACCTTTTACAATTTCTGGAATATCAACCATGGAGCCGCTTGGAAACGTTAATGATCTTTTATTATTGTCAAACATACCGACACAAACTACACGTACCTTAGCATGACCATGTTTACCACTCTTAGATCGCTCAGTACTTTTAATGATACATGGCTCTTCATCAATCATAATATATTGTCCAGATTTTAATTTTTGTATCTCTGTTCTTCTAATAGACAATTACTTTTACACCTTAGTTTGTATATTTTTATCCAAATATTTTTAATTTTGACATTTCTTTTAATTTATGATATATTATATTTTTTCAAAAAAAAATATTAGTTTTTGAAAACTATTCAAAATACATTTAAAAAATTCAAGACCCGAGAGAAATGGTTTTAGAAAAATTAGGTAGAAGCCTAGATAACGCAATTCGGAAAATTAGACGCCTTCCAAGTGTCGATAAGGATGCTATAAATGCTCTAATCCAAGAATTACAGCGTGCTTTACTCCAGTCAGACGTAAAAGTGGAACTTGTATTTGAAATGACGGAAAATATCAGAAAAGAAGCAATGAATACTAAACTCCAGAAAGCTCGAAGGAAAGATTTTGTAATTAAACTAGTACATGATGAGCTCATAAAGCTTTTGGGAGGAAAACCCGCACCTATAAGAATAAAACCGGGAAAGAAAAATGTGATTCTCCTTGTAGGCATCCAAGGTTCAGGAAAAACTACTACGATAGCAAAATTAGCAAAATATTATAAGAGTAAAGGTTATAAAGTTGCTGCATTAACAACAGATACTTGGCGACCTGGAGCTTATGAACAGTTAGTACAATTATCAGAACAAGTAGGTGTGCAATGTTATGGAAACCCTAATGAAAAAAATGCTATTAAGATTGCAGTTCAAGAAACTAAAAGAGCGATAAATGATGGAAATGATATTATAATCGCTGATACAGCTGGTAGACATAAAGAGGAAAAAGAACTAATGAAAGAAATGGCAATTCTAGAACAAAAATTAAAACCAAATGAGGTAATTCTAGTAATTGATGGTACTCTAGGTCAACAAGCATTCAATCAAGCTAAAGCATTTGCTGAAACAACAAGTCTAGGCTCTATAATAGTTACAAAATTAGATGGAACTGCTAAAGGTGGTGGTGCCTTATCTGCTTGTGCTGCTGCTAATGTAGGTATTAGGTTCATAGGTATTGGAGAGAAAGTGGATGATTTTGAAGAATTTGAGTCATCAAAATTTGTAGGTACCTTACTAGGGATACCTGATATTGAATCACTGGTGCAAAAAGTACAAGAAGCAGAAGTAGATCTAGAACCAGAAATGGTTAAAAGAATGGTTCATGGGAAATTTACACTTGATGATCTTTATCTTCAATTGAAATCCATCAAGAAAGTAGGAAAATTTAAGCAAATATTGTCAATGATGGGTGGCGGGAATATTCCAGATGCATTAAAGGAGGATGCTGAAGCAAATCTTGCAAAGTGGGAAGTTGTCCTTAACTCTATGACAAAAGTTGAAAAAGAGAATCCTAAAATAATTAAAAAAACTCGAAAAAGACGGATTGCTATTGGAAGTGGAACTGATTATTCAGTAATAAATAAAATGTTAGATCAATTTTCACAAATGAAAAAATTTATGAAGAGATTCCTTCAAATGCAGAAAAAGGGGAAGGGAATGCCTGGAATGCCTGGATTCCCAGGTGGAAAAGCCGCAGCAGATTTTATGAAAAAATTAGGTAAATTTTAAATTTCATTATTAACCCCCATATCTGATTAAATTGGTTAATTTCTTATTATTAATAGAAAACATTACCTACTATTCTAAACAAGATATTGATAAAGGAAAAACACCTCTAAAAATATATACGTTATGTTCCTGCATAAGGGAAACTTTCTGTTTATCTTATTCTATAAGAAAAAAAAATACTTTATATTTATATTTTCAAAAGGAGCTTATTTTAATTAAAATTGAAGGAAAAAGGTTACGCTACTTAGGTCCTGATGAAAGATCTCAAGCATTGTTGTTGGAAAAAGCTTTAAACAAGTCAATTAAAATTTTATCTATTAAAGATAGTAATTGGGAAAAATCTACACCTGGAATTTATGTTAGAAAGTTCTCTGATAATTCATCATTGATTAATTTCTTTAGGGGTATCATGGTTGGGAATAATTTTCTGATAAGAGATGATCAACAAAATCCTAAAGATAGAGTTGAAGATTTCATTTCAAACAATAAATTTATTAAAGTTATGGAAAATGATTTTTTTATTATTCCAACAAATATTATATCAAAAAGGGATTCTGATACAATCAAAACTTTCGAAGAAGTGAAAAATATAAAATATATTTCTCTTTCAAAAATTAAAGGTCTAGAGAATAAAATTTTATATATCAATTTTCGAAAAGATAATCAAGAAACTTCCTAAAAAATCACTGAAATGATATTAAAAAACGCAAAAATTTATTCTGAAGGTATAACACATAAAGGAATCATTCTCATTGATAGAGGAATTATAAAAAAGATTTTATTTAATTCTAAAGAAGAAGATTTAGAAAAATTAGTTGAAAAAAATTCAGATAACATAGAATTAGATTGTAAAAACAGATTAATTTTACCAGGAATAATAGATATTCATTCACATCTACGAGATATGGGGCAAAGCGAAAAAGAAACATTCTTAACTGGAACTAAAGCAGCAGCATTTTCAGGAATAACAACAGTATTCAATATGCCAAACACGAAACCACCTGCGATAACTGCAGAGCAAGTAAAAAAATGGATGAATAATGCTAATAATAATATTTTTATCGACGTAGGATTTATCGCAGGAGTTCCTATAGGAATTAATTATAAAGAAATAATTAAAATTATTGAGTTAGGAGTAATGGGTTTCAAAATTTATCCCCTTCATTCATTAAATGGTGTAGATTGGACTGATTCATTAAATATTCAAAAAATTCTTTCAATATCGAGTAAGTTCCAAATCCCTATATTTATTCATGCTGATTGGCCTCTTTCTGACAGTAAAAAAGCAGAGATATATCAAGATTTCATGTTAGAGAAGTATCCCTTTTTGAAATTTCATAATAAATTGTTTCCAACTGATAGAGAGGCGGAATATGTGAATTTCATTTTAGAAAATTATTATAAGATAATTACTGAAAACAAATTTGAGCCAAAGGATTATCCAATAATTCATTTCTGTCATATTAGTTGTAAAGACAGTTATACTCTTATTCAAAATGCCTTGAATAATTATGGCAATTTGAAAATAACATTTGAAATAACTCCTCATCACATTCTTTTATCAAATGAGATTGAATTGGATAATCCTAATCATGGCAAAGTATTACCTCCTTTACGAGATCCAGAACATTGCCTGTTTTTATTTGATGAATTAAGAAGTGGACGTATTAAACTTATGGGTACAGATCATGCTCCCCATACTTTAGAAGAAAAATTAAAGGAGTTGGATGCTCCATCTGGATTCCCAGGATTTGAGACATATCCTTTATTATTATTAGATAAAGTTAGTGAATATGATTTACCTCTTGAAAATTTCGTAAAAGTATCCTCTCAAAATCCTGTTAATATTTTTAATTTAAAAGGTAAAGGTTTTATTAAAGAAGGTTGCGATGCTGATTTACTTATCGTAGATAGAGTTCCAGAATATAAGATTGATCCTCAATATTTTAAAACTAAAGCAAAATTCACCCCATATGAAAAATTTAACACACATATCCAAATTTGGAAAGTTTTTTTAAGAGGAATTGAAATTAACATTGAAAATTCTATCCCAACTGGAAAAATTATCAAAAGAATGTTATAAAGTATAAATGTTTGAACGGTATAATAATACATAAAATAATTGATCATAGGGACTTTTAAATGACTAATAAAGATGAATTTACCTTAGAAGAAGGTAAATTATTAATAAAATTTGCTCGAGAAAACATAGAATTCTTTTTAAAAAATAATAGACGTATACCTGTTCCAGATTTAATAAAGTCAAAATTCTCAGATAAATATGGTGCTTTTGTAACACTAAATAAATATAATTTCATAGGAAATCCATTAAGAGGATGTATTGGTTATATTGAACCTACTTACTCATTATATGATGTAATTCATAAAGTTTCAATTAGTTCAGCAGTTGAAGATCCACGATTCTCCTCAATAACAATAGACGAAATGGATAAAATTGTAATAGAATTATCTATTTTAACACCACCAAAATTGCTTATAGTAAATGATCCAAAAGAATATCTTGATAAAATTGTCATTGGAAGAGATGGGCTTATCGCGGAGAAAGGTATGAGAAGAGGTTTACTTCTTCCTCAAGTACCAATAGATCATGGAAGAAATTGGGATGTTGAGACGTTTTTATCTCAGACATGTTCTAAAGCGTGGCTTGAAAGTAATGCGTGGAAAGAAAAAAGTACTAAAATATATTCTTTTCAAGCTATTCTCTTTGAGGAAGAAACTCCTCGTGGTGAGGTAAGAAGAAAGTATCTAACATAAACCAAATGTTTTATTAAAATATCATATGCTATTTTTTTGAATATTAAAGTTATGAAAAAAAGGAAAGAGAGAGTAATTTATGAGAAATTCAAATAAAATACTTTCAATTGACATCTCTTCTAAAAACGTTAAAGTTGGGATTATTTCTGAGAATCTGGAGTTAGAATCTGTTTCTATTCAAAAATACAATGTTATTGATGAGGATGTTGATGGTTTTGCTAAGCGATTCGATATGGATGATATATGGAATAAAGTCAAATTAGGTATAAAGAAGATTATAAAAGAAAATAAACCTGAAAATATTCTTGGTATATCTTCTTGTGGCCAAAGAATGGCTACAGTTTTCGTAAATAAGCAGGGATATGAGATCTATGGAGGCCCAAACACTGATATGAGGGGGATTGATTCAGCTTATCTTATTGAAGAAAAATTTTCAGATGAAGAATTATTTAATATCACAGCACATAGCCCATTCTTAATGTTTACATTAGCTCGATTATTATGGTTTAAAGAAGAGAAAGAAGAACAATACAATAACATTGGTAAATTATTAATGTTAGATGACTGGCTTGTTTATAAATTTACCGGAAATTATTATACAGATTATACCTCTCTCGGAGAATCTTTACTTTTTGATATTAATAAAAAAGAATGGAGTATGGAAATAATTGATGCTTTTGACATAAATCTTGAAATACTCCCTGAAATAGTTGAATCAAGTACAGTGGTTGGAGAATTAAAAAAGGATCTAATGAAAGAAGTTGGAATATATCAAAATTCACTTCCTGTTTTTAAAGGATGTGGTGATACACAAGCTAATTTATTAGGTATGGGTGCAACAGAAGATGGCAATATTGGAATTACTTTGGGAACAACAGCGCCAGTCCATCTAATTGTTGAAAAACCAATAATTGATCCTAATCTTAATTTTTGGACTGAGTGTCATGTGATTAAGAATAAATGGTTAATTGAAGCTAATACTGGAGGTACAGGGAGAGCTTATGACTGGTTCAAGAGTGCATTTATTTCAGATTCTAACAGAGATGCTGATGATATTATGAATGAATTATATAGTAGAGATGTACCTGGTGCGGGATCAACTTTTGCTTTTTTGGGTCCAGAACTCATGGAAATAAAGGATAAAACATCGATTAAACGAGGAGTTTTCATTTTTCCTCCTCCTAGCATGATTGGGGAGGAATTACCAAAATTACAAAACTTTGCTCGAAGCACTATTGAAGGAATTTGTTTTGGGATTCTTGAGAACTTTAAAGCATTAAAAAAATTCGCAAAGTCAGACTTAAAGACATTTTGTGCCGGTGGAATGGCTAAATCTAACGAATTTTGTAAAATTCTAGCAAACATTCTAAACCAAGAGATATATATTCCTCAATATAAGGATTCTGCTTTTATTGGATGTGCTATAAATACTTTGATTGGATTAAAATTATACCAAAATTATAGAAGTATTGTTGATAACCTTATAAAATTCGAAAGTTTTTCAGTCGACCCGATCATATCAAATGAATACAAGAAAATCTTTCGAAAGTGGAAAAATTTAAAAAGTGAGGTAGGGAAATTATAAACATTTAATCTAAACTTCTTTTCCTAATAATAGATTGAATATTCGCACCTTCTTTCCAATACAATTTAAACAATTCTTTAGCCCATTTTATAAAAATCTCATTATCATCATATAAACATTCACTATAATCAATTTTGCCTTCTCTACTTAAAAATAGTATAGTTCCTTTATCAGTAACTAAAAGAGAGAAATTTATTTGTTTTAAAAGTCGAATATTCTCTGATATGTTTATCTTTTGATAAAACGCATGGCGATCATCTAGTTTTTCATATCCTTTTGAGGATAACACATTTTTATCCACTAATGCTTTTATCTTAATAGACTTATTATTAATTTTTCGTTCTACTGCTGGTAAAATTGAATCTTGAAATTGATCTGAGATTGCCAAAATATACTTTTCTGATTTTTTAATCATATCAGACCAAAGCTCTATATTTTGCATTGTACCAACATTAATTTTTAAAGTTTTTAAATTACCTAACTGTAGGATTAAATTTAAGGGGAAAAAGTTAATATTATGAGTATTGAAAAAAGATTCAAACTTTAAAGAAACCTCAAAAAGCTCTAATATATCCAAGAAAATTTTACCAATATTGGTAATTGCATATTTATTGTCTATTGTTTTTTTAACTAAGTTTTTCTTTATAAGTCTCTTTAAATGACGAGAAATTTCAGAGCCTCTAATATCCAATTCTTTTTCTAATTGGCTATGTCTTTTTATTCCTTTATATAAACTCTTGAAAACCTCAAATCGACCTTCATTTGAAAATTCAAAAAATAAATCATTAATTCTCAAGGCAATTCAGCCTATTTTCTAATTTTAAAACATTTTTTTAAATTCTTTAATAGTATATGAATTTAGATCAATTAAAAATTATTTTTATCATTCAAAATATATTCGAAATGAAAAAATTGAATTTAAACATATTATAGGGATTGTTTATTACATTTTTTTTCATTTAATAAATAACTTACTATTTAAAGATTCATTTTTAACAAATAAATAAAACCAAAAATAATGACGGTATTTAAAGATATTGAAGAATGTTTAGATGAAATAAAGAATAGATACATTAATAACGAAAAAGTAAGGAAAAAATTAGCTAAGTATGAAGATCCCATCCAAATAAAATTTTTAGATACTAATAGAAAAGCTTTATTATTAATCAATAAAGATGAAGGAATTGAAATAAAAGATAACACTGGAGATGACACTGCGCCCGTAAAAATTGATTTTACAGCAGAACAAGTAATGATTGATTTATTTAATAAAGAGTTAGGGGCTGTTAAAGCATATTCTGATGGGAAAATAAAAATTGTTGAAGGAAATATAAGAAGTTTAATGAAACTTCGAAGTTTAATGTTTTGACTAAGTTTTTTTTATTTATGATTTATTTTTAATATATTGTTTATCATACTAAATTTATTAATAACAATGAGTGTATAAAATGAAAGCTCTAATAACGGCGAATGTTACAGATGATTGTTTAATTGAATTAGAAAAATTGATGGAAATAACATATGAACCATGGAGAGAAACAGGTATAATATATTTTGATGTAAAAGAACTTGTTGAAAAACTTAAGGATTATGACATCTTTATAACTGAAGCAGATGATTTAAAGAAAGGAGATCTATATGAGAATACGAATTTGAAACTTATTATCTCATGTAGAGGTGATCCTTTTAATATCAATTTAAAAGCTGCGACTAAAAATAATATCCCCATTCTTTATACTCCACTCAGAAATGTCGATGCGGTAGCAGAATTAACAATAGGTCTAATGTTGATGCTAGCCCGAAAAATGCATTATGTTGATCGAACAATTCATTCAGATGACTTTGAAATAACTGATTTTGAAGATTATGTGGATTATTTGAATAAATTTCAAGGTATTGAATTAAAGGGTAAAACAGTTGGAATAATAGGTTTAGGGCAAATTGGGAAAAGGGTCGCAGATAGGCTCAAACCCTTTGGAGTTCATTTTCTAATCTATGATCCATATGTAATGGAAGACATTATAAAAGTTTATGGCGAAAGAGTTGAAATTGATAATTTAATGAAAAGATCTGATTTTATTACGATACATGCTATTGCAACTGATGAAAATCAGAATCTCATCAGTGAAGATCGAATTCTAATGATGAAAAAAACAGCCTTCTTAATTAATACTTCGAAGGGGAGTATCATCGATTATGATTCTCTACGAAAAGCTCTAGAAGAAGAAAAAATAGGTGGTACTGCTCTCGATGTATTCCCTCTTGAACCGATTGATGAAGATAATGAATTTGTTGAATTAAAAAATGCTATAATCAGCCCTCATATTGGGGGAAATACAGAAGAAGTCGTTGAAAGACAATCAGAAATCATACTAAAGGATATTAAATCATGGTTAAATGGTGAAAAACCTCAAAATATTATGAACCCAGAAGTATTTAAAGAAGAGGAAATAAAAAAAATTCAACTTCCAGATAAGATCATGGCATTAAAAACGGAAATCGTCAATTTATGTAAGATTTTATTAAAAGAAAAACACGTGGTTGGTTCTGCTGGTAATGTTAGTATAAGAGTTAATGATAAGGATAAAGAATATGTATTAATAACTCCTAGTAATGTTCGATATGATGAGATGGCACCCGAAGACATTCTTACTATTGATATGGAAGGAAAAGTGATAGAAGGAGAGAGGAATCCTTCTGTAGAAAAAAAAATGCACTTAAGTATATATAAAAAAAGAGAGGATGTAAATGCTATTATTCATGCTCATAGTATTTATTCTACCATTCTTAGTACTTTAAAGCTAACAATCCCTCCAATTTTTGAGGAATTTGTACCATATATAGGTGGTGAAGTTTTATGCGCAGAATATGGAGAAGCAGGTACTGAAGAATTAGCAGATGGAGTGCTTGCAGCGCTAGAAGAAAGAAATGCAGTTTTATTAGCAAATCATGGGAATCTATGTTGTGGTAGCCATTTAAATGGAGCTTTTACAGTACTGCAATATCTTGAGAGAGGGGCAAAGATATATTATTTAGCTAAACTTATAAAAGATCCAAATTTATTGCCAGAAGACACTATTGATTATGAAATGGATATATTTGACATATTTAAAGATTCTAAAAAAATATAAATAATTTTAAAATATATTCTATCTCTTTTTTTTATTTTCTACTTAATGATTTTAAGGCAATTTTGGTTGATTCCTCTGCTTGTTGTTTAGAAACTAATCCTATTGTCACAGCACATATATTATGATCTGCAATATATTGGAATGCCATTTTTGGTTTAATTATTCCTGCTGCTAAAGTTTTCATGCCTATAAAATAAAAATTGTGTGTATTATCAACCAGCTCTTCTAATTCTTCTTTATTTCCCATTAAGAATCCATCCACATTAAAAGGGATCAAAAATACTCTCACATTTAAAGAATTTTCTATGCAATATCGAATAGTTGGAATTGGCTCATGTGTTGCGATACCTGGAATAGTCCCATAACTGGAGATATCATCTAAGAGTTTCATTAAATCTCTACCTTTATTATCAGAAACCACACCATGTACGAAAATTAATTTCGCTCCTTTTTCGATTAACAAGTCAATCTTAGGATCTTCACCAGGGTAGGTAGATCCTGTTATTACATAATCTTTATAAGTTTCACTCATTATCTGTGCTGCTTCTAAAATTTTTCCGCTAGGTATAACTTCTATACCACGTGCTCCTCTCATATAACTAGCTTCTAAAATCTCAAGCATTGCTTTTGGATGCTTAAAAAATTTCCTACGCCATTCAAATGCTTTAAATCCAAATTGATCTGCACCAATAAAAGGTGAAGTTCCCACAGAGACGAGGGGAATATCTATATCATCAATTTTACAAAAAATTATAAACACTTCTTTAAATATTAGAAATTTAATTTAAATTTGATAGGTTAATATTATTTAGCGAAATATAAAATTTTAAATCAAAAATCATATAAATACATAAAGAATATTACTCATAAAATATAATAGAAATTCAATCTAGCTTCTTACATTGAAGAGGAGATAAGAATACCACAGATTAATGGGGTTATTTGTAATACCCTCACTTTTTATAATCAAGAATTTCAAATGATTAAGAGTCTTAACTCCCTTCTTATCCGTCATATACTCACAAATGATGCAAATTCTCTCCTTCTTTTTGGGAGTATGGGTGATGAAAATCTTTTTTCTACAGCAGAAAAATTAAAATTAATAGAAACTGTCTCAGAAATCACAAGAAAGAAATGTCCTCTTCTTATTGGAATCTATGGTAATCAAGTCGATGATATACTAAACCAAATAGAAAATTTAGGGAAGAAGTTTGAAGATCTAAGTTTTATGATTACACCACCTACTTCTGAAAAGAGATCAGCAGAAGATATAAATTCCTATTTTGAAAATATTTTAGGCTCACTCACATCTAAAAATCATATTTTTTTGGTTAATAATCCACCTTTATTCGCTGGAAATGAGATTGACCCAAATTTACTAAAAAATTTGATAGAATTCTCAAATTTAAAAGGATTAAATGATTCTTTTTATAATATCAAAAACTGTAAAGCCTATATTCAGAATTTAAGCAACAATTTCACTGTTATATGTGGGAAGGAAGAAAATTCTCAAACATTTCTTCAACTTATTCCAGTAAACATGAGAAAATATAGTGGAATTCTCTCTAATCTTAGTAATATTGTCAATTTATGTTCTAAACTATATAATTTTGCTATAGAAGACAATATCTTAGAACTTCTACAAATTCAGGAACAAATAAACGATATTAGAACCAAAATTTATGAAGTTAAAACTAGTGAAATCAAAGAAAAAATTGGACTAAAATATGCTTTTTTACATTTATACAAGGACCTAATATCTCATACTGATTCAAATTGTGATATTATGTCTACTGAATTACTATCTCAAATTGATACAATAAAAAAAGAACGAATTGAGGCTACTGTGAATTTTTTATTAAATCAAAAACAAATTTATCAACTATATTATCTCGGTAAAAAAGATCTTTACCAATTTGATGAAATAATTAAAGCATTTTCAAATGTTGAAGTTTTAGTTAATCAAGGTAAAGTAAAAAAGATCAAGGGTCCTTATATAACTGATTTCGATACTCTTTATAGGGTAAATTTTGAAAATGGTCAATTGGTCTTCAGATTTCGTACAAGTCAATCTCTCCATTATGCGAATTTAATTAAAGAAAAAATTTTATATCCTTTTTTAGATAAAAGTTTGAACCCTAATGATATTGATTTAAACGAGAAAGTAAAAGAGATCATCGCAAGAACAACAGGTTCATATTTCTTCAAAAAAGAAAACCCACCAATAATCCCTGTTTCTAATTTAGTTTATTATGATGAAACTAAGGAAGCTGTTCCTTATATATTCTCAGTACAAGAATATATTCGAGGAAAACCTCTATTCCAGCTTATCAACCGGTATATTGGTGAAGCGAAAAATATATATACAAAGAAATTCTTAGAATTATTTGATAATTTAGGTGAACATTTAGGGAGATTACACCAAGTAAAATTTAATTCATTTTATAAAGATTTTAAAACTATTGGTAAAAAAGAAAAATTATCTTATTCTGAATATTTTGAAAATGAATTAGAAGAAAGATTACAAGAAGCTAAAAAAAATAAAATTGATTTCTGCGATGAAATTAGAGATTATTATCGTGATAGAATCTCTTTAATTGAAGATGAAAATGAATTTGTTTTATTACATAATGATTTTAAAAGTCAAAATATTATTGTTAAAGAGGAATTAGGTACTATAAAGATAAATGGTATTGTTGATTTTGATAAATGGTTTATTGGAAGTCGAGCTCAAGATTTCATTAAAATAGATTATTGGATTTTAAAGCCTTTAAATAATCTCTCATTTTACAACTCTTTTTATAATGCATATTCTAAATTTTACACAATAAATAAGGATTTTGAGGAAAAAATCAAGTTATATAAATTATTCTGGCTTTTAAATGAATATAATTTTGAATCAGAATTAATAAGAAAGTCAGATCGTATAGATATTATAAAAGTACCCTCAAAAACATTGGAAAATTATTTGTTTGAAATCAAAGCAATAATTCGGTAATTTAAAAAATTTCATATCTTAACGTATTTAATATGCTTTATTTTTTCAGATATATAGGAAAAAAATTTTAAGTGTAATCCTAGATTCAAAATAAATCATGTCATACTATAATAGAGAATTAAAATTTGCTATAGATATCGTTAAAAAAGCCTCATTAATTACAGAATGGTTTAAAAAGAAGGGAATTGAATCCTTTTCCTTTAAAAAGTCTGATCATTCACCAGTTACATTAGCAGATTTTGCATCTCAGATTTATCTTATTTACCAATTAATGGAACACTTCCCAGATGATAAAATAATAGCAGAAGAAGAAAATATAGAATTTATCGATCCAAAAGCTGAAAATCTTATAAACCAATGTTTTAATGAATTAAACTTAAATGAAATTGAAATACAAAAAGAAAATATCAAGTATCGAGGTAAAACTTCTAATCGTCAATGGACAATAGATCCAATTGACGGTACAATTGGATACCAAAAAGGATTGTCTTATGCAATAGGCGTAGGTCTTATGATTGAGTCAAATCCTAAAATAAGCGCTATTGCTGTACCAAATTATAATCAAGGGTCATTAGTTGTTTTTATTGCTGAGGAAAGCAATGGAGCTCAAGTATCATATAATAATAGAAATTTTATGCCGATTACAGTTAGTAAAAAAGATGTTTTACAAAATTTTCGTTTATGCCATTCATTGCATTATGATGAACCCTGGGTCCTCAATTTTGCTAAGAGCATGGGTATAAAAGACTTCATTCAAATTGATAGTATGGCAAAATTTTGTATGGTAGCTGAAGGAAATGCTGACATTTATATAAAACCATTAGATCCAATACATTCATTTACGTGGGATTTTATGCCAGGAGACTTAATTATAAGAGAAGCTGGTGGAGTTATAACTGATCTAAATGGTGCCCGTCTTAAATTTAAAGAAGAAAAATGTTTATGGACTGCACCTGGAATTATAGCTTCAAATGGTATCCTCCAAGATACAGTTTTAGATTTGTATAAAAAATTCTCTAAATTTAATTAAATAAGGGCATATTTTAAAAGATTAGTTTGTCGGGCTTTATAATTCTTTTCTAAATTTGATAATTTAATACCTACAAGTCTAACTTTTTTCTCTACGTTTGAAAATTCTTTAAATAAAAGTAAAATAATATTCAATACATATTTCTCATCTTGAATATGAAAAGGAAGCGTTTTTGAACGAGTAAACGTCTGGAAGCCTTCAAATCTTATCTTTAAAGTTATTGTTTTGTAAGTTATATGGTGTTTTAATATTGATTCATGTATTTTCTTATTTATATCTTCGAATTTGGATAAAATTTCATTAAAATTATCAGTATCATTATAAAATGTTCTCTCTGCGCTAATGGATTTCCTATCTTCATGAAATTCTTTTACTTTACGGTTATCTAAACCATTAGCAACCTTCCAGATCCATCTTCCATGTTTTCCAAATAACGCCATCATATCAGGTAATGGTGTGCTAATAATATCTCCAATTTTTTTTATTCCATTCTTATAGAAGTAAATTTTAGTTTTTTTCCCAATGCCAGGAATTCGAGTTATATCCATGTCTTTTAAAAAATTAGGAACACCATCAGGTTTTACTACAGTGACACCATTAGGTTTATTTTCATCAGAAGCAATTTTAGCTAATGATTTTGTAGGGGCGAGACCTATTGATATTGTAATACCAACCTTATCTAAGATTTCTCTCTGAATTTTTTTTGCAATTCTTTCAGCTTCCTCATAATCTTTAGCTTTTTGTGTTAATTCTAAATATGCTTCATCCATTCCAACTTTTTGGAATTCATTGCTATAACTCTCAAGAATCTTCATTACATCATTAGAAGCCTCTAGATATTTTTTACCGTTTGGTTTTAAGTAAATTCCATGAGGACATCTTCTATAAGCTTGAGATATAGGCATGGCTGAATGCAATCCGAATTTTCTTGCTTCGTAATTACAAGTTGCTATAACTCCTCTTCCTTTACCTTCTTTTGGATCTGCTCCTATTATAACTGGTTTATCTTTATATTGTGGGTTGTCTCTTATCTCTACAGCAGCAAAGAAACAATCAAGATCACAGTGTAAAATAATACGAATCATATTATAGTCTAGGAGAGTTCTTTGATTTTAAATAGTAGTTATCAAATATGATATTTATAATTGATATTTAAAAAAATAGACTTTCAAGAATTAATAGAAATAAAAAATTTACAGTATATATTGGAAAATAAATGAATAGGATTTTCAAAATATATTTTTAATTGAATTTTAATTATTTATTTTATGGCATCAAATAAAGAAGATCAAGTTCGGATTGAAGTTGTCAGGGGAGCAAAAGCCATTTTCTCAAAGGGATTAGTGGAAGCTGGTGAAGGTAATGTTAGCGTGAGAAATGGTAAGAAAGAGGAATTTTT
>JBHLNL010000013.1:0-44787 GCA_048941605.1 Promethearchaeota archaeon
TTCATAAATCCACTTCCTGAAAAAAAAGTAGGAACATTTCTTATGAATGTCAAACAGGTTTTGGTAGTAGAAGAAAATGATCCCTATCTAGAAACTCAAATTCTAGCAATTGCTCAAAAGAATGGCCTTAAAGTGAAGATCCATGGAAAAGATCCATTCTCATATTCAAAGGAAAATTCATTATTACCTTATGTAGGAGAATTAAACCCTACTAAGATTGCTTTAGCATTGATAAAAATAACAAATTTAAAGCCAAAAATAGATTTAAAGCAAATTGATGAGAAAAAATATGATTTAATGGAAAGAAGACCTATATTATGTGCTGGATGTCCTCATAGAGTGAGTGGTTACGCATTACAAAAAGCAGTAAAAAAAATTAAATCAAAAACAGGAAAGGATATTTTCTTTTATCAGGATATTGGATGCTATACACTTTTAGCTTTGCCACCTTTCTCTTTTGCCAATGTTAAATATTGTATGGGTTCAAGTATAGCATTAGCTCAAGGAGTAGCCCAGACAAATGGAAGTTTAAATATAGCAATTATAGGAGATGGAACTTTCTTTCATTCTGGAATTCCTGCACTTCTAAATGGAATATATAATCAAGCTCCCATTTTAGTGTTAATACTAGATAATGGTTGGATTGGTATGACGGGACAACAACCACATCCAGGAAGCGATACAAAATATTATAAAGAAGGGAATTTCAAGAAGAATATTAATCTAGAAGAGTTTTTAAAGGGTTCAGGAGCTAACGTGCATGTAATTAAACATCTTGAGAGTAAAGATAAAAGCCATTTCAAAAAATTAAAAAGTTTGATATATGAAAAAGGATTAGATGTCTTAGAAAATAGAAATTTACATGTTATTGTTATTAAGGACGAGTGTATTCAAAGAACCATCAAAAGAGAAGCGCCAGTAATAAGATACATTGTTAATGAATTATGTAATAATTGTGGGATATGTTACAGTCAATTCTTATGCCCTGCCATAGAAGAAAGAGAGAAAATTGCATATATTGACCCAAAATTATGTTTAGGTTGTGGGATATGCGAGGAGATTTGCCCAAATAACGCTATTAATAGGGAGGAAACATGATGACTTTTGAAAATTATACTATTGTAATTACTGGATTAGGAGGTCAAGGTTTAATACGTTTAATAGAAATATTGGGGAATGCTTTACTTACTGAAGGTTATAAGGTTATAAGTTCTGAAACACATGGTCTTAGCCAAAGAGGCGGTAAGGTTACATGCTTCCTTCGCTTTGGAAACAAGTTAAATGCTCCGATACCTTTGAAAAGTAGCGCAGATATGATAATTGCTTTAGAAGAGAGTAGCATATTAGACGTGTTAAAATATGCTAAACCAGATAAAAGTACAAATTTAATAATATCAACTTATGAAAAGCAGTCATATAATGATGAATACCCTTCTCTCAAATATATCATTGATAGATTATTTGAAATTTCAGATAATATATATTTTATTCCAGCTATGGAAGTCGCTATAAAATATACCGGAACTTTAAAAACTATGAATACTGTGATTTTAGGTTATATTTTAAATTTTTTACAGTTAAATAGAAAAAACCTTGAGAAATCTTTGGCGCAACAGTTCTCAGGAGAGAAATTTGAAATGAATCTTAAAGCATTAAATGAAGGTACTAAATTGAAATTTTGAACAAATAATTCTTATTTCTTAGTTCCCCAAATGTTTTTGGAGATTTGAAACTTTTTTTTCTAATTTTTTAATTCTTGATTCATTTCCATTAAAATCTTGAACAGATCTTAGAATGTCTAATCCCTGTTTATAAAAATTTATTGCTCTAATATAGTCTTTCCTTTTTTCAGCCTTTTCTGCTACCTTTAAAGCATATTCTAGATCTAATTCTTTTATTTTTTTATCAAGTTCTAAAATCAAAAATGAAATTCTGCCAACATCTTCCTTATAATCAAATCCAGATGCCAAATATAGAGCTTTTTCATATTCTTTTTGAGCCTCTTTATAAGCTAAACCTTTTTCAGCAGTTTCACCCTTTCGAAGGAATGAGTTAATAGATATTTTAACTTCTTCTTCACTCATATCCTTTGCTTTTTCTTTCAATTCATTTATTGCATCTTCACTGGTAATTATGGAAGAAATTAATTCATTATTAGCGATTCTTACCGCACGTGATTCCTGAAAATTACTAACGGCATCTTCAGCAGTTTCTATAGCAGTAGGAATGATAATTTGCTTTTCTATAAGTTGATAGACTTCGTAAAGTATCCTATTTGCATCAATATGAACTATTTTTTGAACTTCATCAATTAAATTGATAATAAAAAAGAAGGCTTTTGACGCCAACAATTGTTTTGCAAAATCTATTATTGCTTTTTGAATAGGATTCTTTTTAATAGAGTCCAATTCTTCTGGTAAAAGTGTGTGGGTCAAAATCATAGGAAACACTAATTTAACATTAAATGTATCAATGATAAAATCGATAGTATCTTCGAAATGCATTGTCCCTTTTCTTATATGTGATCCTATTTTATCAAAGAATCTACTCTCATAATCACTTAAAAACTCAGTTACTAGATTTTTCAAGCTATCTGAAGCCTTATGATCTAATACCAAACAGATTCTAATGAACTGGCCATTTTTAAGTAAAATATTGAATGTTTCATATTGAAATTCATAAAAATGATGGTTGTCTGCCTTAGTTCCATTACTAAGTGATGTATTACTCGATTCAGAAAATGTAATGTTGGCTTGAATAAAACCTGTTAATAGATGTGTATTTACACCTGCTCCAGAAATGGGATAATCAACTAATTCTAACCCCGATTCTTTAGCCATTAATAAAATATGTTTAATATTTAAAACATCTAAAAATTTTTGCCATATCAAATCTTGGAACATTTGAATTCGTTTTTCTTCAGAATCAATAATCGTGAATTTGATATTATGCTTAAGATCTAAACCAAAATTCTCTAACTTAATTTTAACACATTCTCTACAGTAATCTGGATATTTATCACAACTATTTTTATCCAAACCACAATCAAATCCGACTGGACTAATCTGAAAATATACCATTTAAATCCTATATACTTATAATCTTATTACTGAATTAAAAGGAACCTTTTAAAAACGTTTCTATTAAGTTGTTCTTATTTTTATGTTACGCATAGATATAATCTTTCCATAATTTTTTAACCTTTACAAAATCTAAGATTCTGTGCTACTATAACGGAAATATAAATTTTGGCAACAAAAATGATTAAAAGATATTTATATCTGCTTTGATGGTGTTTATATCAATAAAAAGAATAAAAAAAACTTAAATTAATTTTAGATTTCATACCTTTGGTTAATAACGGTTTGAAATTGTATATTTGAGTAAGGCTTTTCTTGATAACCTCCTCGTTTTGAGACTAAGTAAAATTGAACCATCGTTCTCTGGTGTATTAAAGTTATTCCACGCCATTTATTATCCCCAGAATTGAATTCTACAACATTTCCAAGGGCAACTCCTTCTCTAGTTGAGAATTGTAAATTCAATTTATCAAAAATTTTTATTAGTTCATCATGGTATTCATTAGTTTTACGCTGAGGTTTATCTTGAAATCTTAATGCTTCAATAGAGAAAGCTTTAAGAATATCATTGCTCATCGTCTTCCAAGCTTCAGGATTTGCATAGAACTCAATACCAATAAATTCACTATTAACAAATACTGCAATTCCGCATTGGTTCTCTACATTTTTGAAATGATTTATAAAATTTTCAGTCTGCTTCTCAGATTCTTTTGTCATTTCGAGATAACTCTGAGTAGGAGCGATAGCAAGGGTATAATTCATCTCAGCTCTATGTGATTGAATTTCGTTCCATACTCCTCCTTGGCCTGATGCTGAAATTGCCTCATAAGCAACATTTGGGTGAAGTCGAGTATTTGAAGCTTTAAATCCTCTGCCCTTGGTGTAATTCCATCTTGATTGTTCCACACATTTCGCTGGTACGGTGTATTTTTGTTTAACAGATCCAAGATTTTCACGGATTATACTTTGTTTTCCCCCTGCAGGGAGCAATATTGGCTCCCAGATTGTTCTATCCTGTTTTCCGCCATGGACAGTCATTCCGAATGGAATTAGGATTTGTTTATTACTTTTATTTATAACTTCCAATTGACTAACAGTATCAGTTTCTAAAATATCTATTAATTCCAATTCTTCAGCTTCTTTAATACTAATAAAATCAATAAATTTATTATCTTGCACTAATATGGGAATTACGGTCATGTTTTTATAAGCTTGAGGTGTATCTAATTTAAGAAAATTTAAAGGATTTTTAAATAAAGACTTTGCAATTTGGATATTTTCATTTTTCAAACTTATTCATCCTCCTTTTTATCATTTTTAATTTTATCTTTTATACGTTCATTTTTTTCAGAAATTTTCTCTTCATAAAGTGGACTTATAAACTGGTTTACGATATTTTTACCATTTTCAGTAAGTTCAACTCCCTGAGCAACTTTTATTTTTCCACTCTTACTTACTCCATTAATCCTTGTTCCTTTTCCTTTTGGTATTTCCTCTTCATCAAATTCTACTCTCCGAGTTTGAACAATTCCTCCTCGTTTTAATGCATTTAAGTGGTAATTAATATTTTGTTTCTCAAGTCCAATATTTTCAGCAATTTCTATGGGTCTTTGCGGATTTTCTGAAAGTTGTCTTAAAATATCTGCTCTTACAGGGCTTCTAAATACAAGTCCAACTTTTTCAAAAATTGGCTTTTTCTTCACTTTTTTTCCTACTTTTTCTTTTTTTTTAGCCATAAATTTCATCTCAATTTATTAACAAGTAAAACTTTTTATATTAAAAAAGATTTTTACTGTAAAAAAAATATTCATCTTCATATATAAATATTTGCTATCATTACCATATTTTTTTTTACAAAAGACAATAATCATAGAGCTTATATCGATTTTATAATTATAAACGCTTGAATTACTAGATCAAGTTTATAAATTGTTCGATCTAAATTATCATAGATAAAAAGAATGTAATAAAAAAATATGAAGGAATCAAATAATATTGGACATTATGAAATTTCAGAATTCCCTAAAGAGAGAATCCCTACGTTAGATTTCCTTTCATTAGGAGATAATAAACATTACGTAAAGGGTTTATTTGAGTTTGATGTAACTGATGCTCGTAACAAAATTCGAGAGCATGAGAAGAATACTCACAAGAAAATATCCTTTACAGCATGGCTTCTGAAATGTATTGGACAAGCAGCCAGTGAATTCAAAGAAGTCCATTCTATGATGATGGGAAAGAATAAAATTATAAAATTTGATGATGTTGATATATCAATCGCAGTTGAGAAGAATATTGGTGGATTAAAAACTCCTATACCACTTGTTATTAGGCGAACTAATAATAAAACCGTTATGCAGATCAATGATGAAATTAGAGAAGCTCAATCTGAAGAAGTAAGTACTGCAACACTATTAGGTAATCATGATTTAAAAAAAGATGTAAAAACTTATGTTTCTCTGCCAAAATTTATTCGAAAATTTATACTAAAAAGGAAATTTAGAAATCCAATCAAAGTTAAGCAGATGATGGGGACGATTATCGTGACTTCTATAGGAATGTTTAGTAAATTTCATGGATGGCCGATTCCAACCACCACTCATCCTCTAGCTTTTGGAATAGGGAGTATTATCAAAAAACCAGGAATTATTAATGATGAGATTGAGATTCGAGAATATTTAGCAATGACGGTTTTACTTAACCATGATTTAGTCGATGGAGCTCCAGCCACTCGATTTATTTCCCGATTAGGTGATTTAATAGAAAGTGAATTTGGATTGCTCAATTTAGAATCTTTTATATTTTTCTAATCCTAAATAATTTTTAGTTATCATCCAATTCAACAGGATTAAAAATTCCTTTTTCTATTAATCCAAGGATAGTTTCATAATCCTTTGGGCTACAAGCATTATCTGGGAGGAGATATAGGGAATAAAAATGATCAAAATCATGTTCTCGCATGAAATTTGATGCTTTTTGAATCATATCTTTTTCAGTTTGACTTAATTTAATATTTTTATTCAATACAATTTTTAGTGGAGATATGAATGAAACATTGAGAATCTTTTCAACTAATTTGCTGATTCCTTCAAATGGTTTAAGAACTCCATCAAATTTATCAAATGATTCCCCATAATATTTATAAATATAATATGCTAGAGATTCCATGGAGTATAAGAAATTTTTAGAAGGATTTTTACCCATTATAATAATAAGTCTTAAATTTACAAATTCGGTCATTAAAATGAAAGATTTCTTGTATTCTACTTTAACAGTTCGAGTATCTTTAGATTTTTCTAGAACTTCAGTTCCAAAATTATGTATTGCTTGGAGAAAGCCAGATATCAATGTAGGTTCGAGTTCTTCATCTTCAAACGATTGTGAATAAACATCAATACCAGATTTATTATCGAGAACAATAATATGTTTTAAACTCATAATTTCGGTACATTTTTCCAATATTAATCTAATTTTATCTTGCTTTTTTGATTCAACTTTTTTAATAGTATAATAGCTTGTTCCTCCCACTACAAGGCCACCTGTTAAGATTAGACCAATAATTAAAAATAATGATAGATCCAATGAACCGTTTTTAACAATTGGAATTGTTATTTGGAAGGTTTGGGATTGAATTCCTGCATCTGTTTTATTATTCCATAGAATATAAGCAATATAATCTCCTTCAATTGCATTTAGGGGAATTAGGTAAGAAAAAACATTATTTTTTTCAGGTAATTCTTTTGTTAGATTAAATATCTCTCTTCCTAAAGGATTAAATAGTTTAAAAGTATAATTTCCAGGTAAAATAGGTGTTCCAATAGAAAATTCTAATTCTTGACCTGATATAAAATCAGTACGTGGTGTATTAAGATTAAAGTTAATATTAGATGATTTTGCTTTTATTTCCCAAAATGAGTTGTTTTCAATTATTTCATCATGAATCAAGATATGTTTATTAATTGAATCAATTAGAATATCTGAGGTGATATTTTGTTGATTTTTAAATACTTGGAGGTTGAACCAACTAGATGGGTAAAAAAATTCCACAGTGTAATTATTTGATATTTCAATGATTTCTGGAGTTAAAATCCATTCATTTACTTCGTTAAGTTTTGATTTTAATTCACCAGATATTTTAAGGGTATTATTAATTCTAAAGTTATAAGAAGCATTGAACAATAAATAGGAAGTTTTATTATTCTTTACCTCAATATTGACTTTATTTTTATTTGGACTATAATTCACATCAACTTTCTTAAGATAACCTTTACCTTGAGATTTTCCATTTAAAACTGAATAAGAATTTCCATCAATTTGAGCAGTCATATTGATACTTTCTGGAAATATCGAAGCATTAACCTTTTGTATTATTTTATATAGAAATGGTTCACCTTGTATTCCTTCCGACCATGAGCCAGAATCATAAGTAGAGCTATATAGTTCTGGATAGAGTGGATTAACATCGTTTAAATACCAAAAATAAGTAGAGTGAGGGCTAAGCTCTATTAAACTTCCATCAATGGTTAGATAATAATTCCCTTGAAGTAAAGGAATTGGCAAACTAAATAACTGAAGATGCCAACTTGCTGATGTGGAAAAGGGCATACTTAATAGGATTGGTGATCCATATAGAACATTATTTGGAGCGTTAGTGTTATTATCATAACCATATATTTTGAGATATATTGGTTTATTTTCAATTGATTCATTTTTCCCGTAAATCTCCACACCTTGAAGGAATATTGGATCTTTTATTTCTATTTGCACTCCAAAACCGTCATTATGCTTGCTAATTTCTACATTGTTAGTCGGGTTTTCTTCAATGACTTTTGTTTCAGTTGAAAATTCTATATTAGTAAAATTAATCTCAACATCTTTAATATTCCAAGAAGAAGAAGGTAAACTTACATCAATTGAACTGGCATTTTGAAAATAACCTTCCGTTGTTGATGACTCAATCATTTTAAAATTAATATCAGTATATATAGGTATTTCATCATCTTCTAGTGCAAATCCATTATTAATAACTAAGGTTAAACCAAAAAAACTGAAGACAATGATAAATAATATAATTTTTTTCAAAACTGGAAAAAACTTCATCTTATCTATATATTGATTTCTAAGGATAATTCAGTATATTTTGTATAAAAAACTTTGGATTATTACCTACAAAGTTGAGTAAAAATTGAATAATAAAAGTAAAAGAAAAAATTATCAATAGATATTTAAATGATTAAAAATCGATATCTTGTCCTATACCTTCCTTTAGGGCTCTATCATATACAAGTTTTCCAACAGCAACATCTTGAGCGCTTATTCCTACAGATTTAAACACTGTAATTTCTGAATCAGTACTACGTCCTGTTTTGTTTCCAGTGATAATTTCACCAATAGAAAAAATATCATTCTGAGTAATTATTCCTTCCTTAATTGGAATTATATAATCACCTGCCTCAGCTAGACAAGCTTCTTTTAATCCCGCTGTGAGTAATGAAGCTCTTTTAATTGTCGTGGAGTCAAGCTCTCGTGCGTCTGGAGCATGAGCTCCTATAGACGATATATGAGTTCCTTCAATCACCTTATCCCCTGAAAAGATGGGGGTTGTACTTGTTGTAGCAGCCACAATAATATCAGTGTCTACCATTAGATCGTCTCCAGATTCAACAATTTCAACTTCAATCCCTAAATCTCTTTCTATTTCATCTTTAAAATCCTTGGCAATATCCTTTTTTAAATCGTAGACTTTACATTTCTCTAATTTTTTGTTTAATCCCCAATATACAGCAGATACCTGTTTTCTCGCTTGAACTCCTCCACTGAATATACTTAAAGTCCTACTATTTTTTCTTGCAAGATATTTTACGGAAACACCTGTAGCAGCTCCGGTTCTCATAGCAGTAATAAGGCTTCCATCCATAATACCTACAATATCACCAGTATTTATGTCTTGAATCATTATTTTTGCTAAAACTGTAGGCATCTTATATTTTTCAGGATTTTGCTTGTACACAGATACAATTTTTGTAGCAAGAGCATTCATTTCACCTCCAATTATACCAGGCATTATTAATGTTAATCCTGGGGCTGGTTCTGTAATCGCTATTCTTTGAGGGACAATTGCATTTCCTAAAATTAATTGCTTATACGCTTCTTCTACATAAATTAAAGCATCAGGCATTTTTAATAGTTTAGCAACATCTTCCTTAGTCAACAATCTTACCATCTCTAATATTTCACCTCAAATTTATTAAAATCTAGGATATCATATTTAAAATTATAAAATTCAAATGAAGTAAAAAATATATATATTGTAATTAATAAAAACTCTGAATTCGAAAATTTTGCCAGATTTTGAAAAAATTATGGAAAATTATGAACCCCCTGAAATAACTGCCAATTTCTTTGTTTTGTATAAAGACGAAGAAGCTTGGCTTGATGGTTGGATTTCGATGGAACCATCTTTAGAAGAATTTATTTCTCTTATTCAAGAAGAAATTGAATATTCTTGGGGTTTAGAAAATGCGGATATGAGAGATTATGTAATATTTCATATTGATCTTGATGATAAAAACAACTTAAAAGAAATTAAAGATAATGAGTATTATCTATATGTAAGACAGCATCCAGAGATTTTTATTGTTGTGTTACATAAAGATATAAAATATCGTATAATTGAAAATATTCCACCCGTATTTGAGTGGTTTATGGGAACATTATAGAGATTGGGTTAAAAATTTGAATTCTTTGTATATTATCTTCTTACTAATAGGAATTTTATTAATAATATTTCTAGTTTATAGTTTACCTAGAAAGAAAAATATTAGAAAACCAAGTATTGAAGGAATAGATAGCCCTGAAGTTGCTGCGGCGTTTGAAAAAATGACGAATATTCTACCATTTAGGCTCCTTCGAAGAAAAGTATTAATTGAATTAAAGAAATATAACCCTAATGGAAAATTGATAGATTTAGGCTGTGGGTCAGGTAATTTAATTGTTCAGATTGCTAAGAGCTTTCCTGACCTTGATTTAAAAGGAATTGATATTTCTGTCGAAATATTAGATTTGGCTAAAAAGCGAGCAATTGAGTATAAGATAATTAAAGAAATTGAATTTAAAATTGGGAGTGTAGAAGATTTACCCTTGGCAGATAATTCGATTGATTTCATAATTACTACACTTTCTCTTCATCATTGGAAAAATCCCTCACAAGCCTTAGAAGAAATTTTTCGTGTTCTGAAACCAAAAGGGATTCTTTTAATTTTTGATTTTCGTCGAGATTCAAGGAAATTCTTTTATGGTTTACTAAAATTTGCCACTAAAGTGGTTGTACCTAAAGCCTTAAAAAAAATTAATGAACCTTTAGGGTCATTACAAGCAGGATACACCCCAAAAGAAATAAACCAAATTATCTCTGATTCCTCATTTAAAAATATGGATATTAAACCATTTCTAGCTTGGATGTTTATAAAATTGGAAAAAGCGATATAATTCTTTATTATTAATTATCCATTGTTTCTTTTTCTTGAATGATTAGATTAAGATTCAAAACACTATACTATAAAGTAGTTGATTTGTGCATTTCCAATACTAATTTTAAAAAAAATTCCTCCACTCCTTGACCTGATTTTGCACTAGTTTTAAAATATCCACATGCTCCTAAAAATTGCTTAAGATTGTCAGAGTCTTCTTTCTTAATTTTTTTAATTTCAGGATTTATTAAATCGAGCTTATTTCCAACAAGTACACTCGAAAATCCTTTAATAGATTTTTCTATTTCATTTTTCCATTTTTTAAGATTTTCAAAGGTTCTTTTATTTACTAAATCAAAAACATAGACTATTCCTTTCGCACCTTTGTAAAATTCATGTCTAATCCATTTAAAGTGTTCTTGTCCTGCTAAGTCCCATATTTGTAAAGTAATAGGATTTTTTACCCCAGGAATTTTGAGATATTTTACAAAGAAGTTGGAACCAATAGTAGTTGCCACATTAGGGGCAAATCTTCTTTCTAAATATTGATGAAGTAACGTGGTTTTACCTACTGCGAAATCACCAACAATGCAAACTTTAAAAAATGGAATTTTTGAACCCATATTAAATACAAAAAGTATCTTATCTAAATATTAATGCGAATGAAATTTTAAAAATATATATCACGCAATTTATTAAGGACAAAATGCAGAGAAAAATTGGTTAAAATCTTTTTTTCATCCATATTACGTACTGGATTCTTGTGAACAATAAGATCCCCGCCAACAATAAAGCTATACTAATAGTCATTAATATTGGGAATAAATTCTCTTGCGAAATTGAAATAAATATAATCCAAATAATTAAGAGTAAAATAGCAATGATTATAATTACTAAGGAGAGATTTCTAAACCTCTTATCGATTTTATCTAATTCTTCCATTTTTACTAGAATAAAAATCTAAAAATTTCATTTAAAATTCAAATTAAACCTAATATAATTATTAAAAAGAGAAGGTTAATATTTAGATTTCATATTTATATAAGATTTTTTTCAGAAAAAATGAATTTGCATAAAGAAGGGATAGTATATACACCTGAAAAAATAGTAAATTATATTGCTAAGACTGCAATTCATAAGTTTCTAATTGAAAAAATAAATGTTAAGTTCTCAACTAAATTCTTAAATCTGAATAAATTAATAGGACATTCTGTTCAAAAAACAAAAAATAGGGGAATCGTCTCGGATGTCTTCATTAATAAATCTAAAAAAGAAAAACTTGAATATATTCTAAATGTGTTGAAAGGTTTAACAATCTTAGATCCAGCTGTAGGGAATGGCCGCTTTCTAATTGCCGCACTAAAGATTATAGAAAAATTATATCTTAAATTGAAAGAGTTAGGAATAATAAATTGGTCACATTATGAAATTCGGGAATATATTATCTCAAAAACATTATATGGTGTTGATATTGAGAGTGAAGCGATTGAGAATACGAAAAAGAAAATGTTTATAGTTCTCAAAGATATGATTTCAGATTTGAAAAAAGTCATGGATTTTCCGAATATTGATTCTAATTACAAAGTAGGAAATGCGATAATTGGTTTAGTCGATTCCAAAGAAGTTCCTACTCTAGATGATATAGACTTAGAGAATTGTTTTTATAATGAAATCAAGAGTGTTTTTCAAAGTAATAAGGACTTAAGGAATCTTAATTTAACAGAAAGAGAAAAAAGAGTTATGTTATCTAATTTAAAACCTTTTCATTGGTTTTCTGAGTTTCCGGTTATTTACGTAAATGGAGGTTTTGATATTATTATAGGAAATCCTCCTTATATTTCAAATAAGAACTTAACCTCTCTCGAGAAGGCAATATTTCATAAAATTTATGAAACTCCAAAAGGCTTATTGAATACATTTGGAATTTTTATAGAACGCTCTATTAAATTATGTCACTCACAATCCATAATTAGCCATGTTGTTCACAAAAACATTATCCGTTCAAATAATTACGATTTATTGAGAGAGTACCTTCTAAAGAACATTACAATCGAGGAGATCATTGATATAGGAGCTGGAGCTTTTGAATCTATAACTGCTGAAACTATAATTTTAATTTTTAAAGCAGAATCACCTCCAAAAGATCATAAAATTATAATAAAAACAAAATTTCCTATTCAAAAATCAATCCCCCCTCCAGACAATTCTATAAAGTACATATCCCAAAATACATTTTTAAAACAGGTAAATTACAATATTAATTTAAATCTTCAGCATAAGGAACTAGAAATCATAAATTATATTAAAAAAAATAAAGATTGTGATTTGAAAGAGTTTTTTGAAGCAAAAACGTGCATAGCCACAGGAGATGACGAGAGATTCCTAAAAAATTATAAAAAGAATGAATTATATAAAAAAACTCTGAAAGGCAAGAATATTGGGAGATTTTTTATTGATTCTGATAATCTTTATGTAAATTATGATTCTAATGTTCTACATAGGGCTAGAGATGAAGAAATCTTTCTAAAACCAGAAAAATTAATAATGCAAACTATTAGTGCTAACCTTACTGTGGCTTATGATAACCAAAATTATTATCCTTTAAGTACATGTATTGCTATAATACCAAAGGATAGCGGTAATGATGATATCAGTATAAAATATCTTCTACTATTGATGAATTCAAAATTAATGAATTTTTATTATGATTTTGTTTTTAACTTAGGTGCATATCTTACTACAGAGATTTCAGTGACTAATGTCAATAAATTACCACTTAAATTACAGAAGAATTACAATAATTTCAATATACTCTCCGATATTATGGTCACTATGAATAAAAACGATATATTAAGAGAGCAAAACAAAGAATTTATTTTATTCTATGAGGAGTTGATAAATCTTTTAATCTTTGAAGTAGTATTTTCCCAAAAATTTCAAATGGAAGGTTTAAAAATTAGCCTAATTGACCTAATATCTCAATATTTAATTAATGTAAATTTAAACTCGATAGAAAAGATTCACGAATGTATTATAAACATACAAACTGATAAAGATATTTCTCATGAGTCTCAGAAAATTAAAAACCATTCTTGGGTTAAAATTATTGAGGAATTTTTTATAAAAAATGGTTAGTATTTTAGAAGATATTATTCAGCTTTGCGATGAAATTGAACTAATATAATTAATTGGATTAGTTTTGAGAAATCTGCAGTTTCTGGATCATCTAATTTTGGATTCCAACCAAAGATTAGTTTTGCGATTCTTTTATGCTTAGTGACATACCATTTAATAAGTTTTAGAATTTCTTCTTCATCTGTAATGAATGCTATTCGCGCATGAAAGGAGTGAAATCCATGTTTAACCCATACTTCATTAGGATTAGCTCGTATGTTCTTCAACCAATCGGCTTCTTCCCCTCTTGCTGACACTACTGTTATAGTTCCATTAAAAATATGGTATTCTAAGGGAGTTCTCTTTTTTTTTCCAGATATTCTTCCTTTTGTTATTAAAAGAAGGAAAATTTTTCCAAAGCCTAAAAGAGGTAAAAATTTTATTCGATATAATGGTATAATTAAATATTTATTAAGTTTTTTGAATCTTTTTAGTAATTTATCTTTAGTTTCGTTATCTGCAAAAAGGAGATTATATAACATTGAACCAGTTCTAGGAAACTCTTCTTCTTTATCGCTATTTTTCATTTTAAAAAATATTTAAGTTTGATATTATTATAGAAGTGATAATCTTTCTTCTCGAATTTCTTTTCTAATTGTATTTATATGAACAATCAAATTATTTCTTTTTTGTTGCCACTGAGACAAGTTATTTGATATTGTATTTCGACTATTATTTAATTGATAGAGCGCACCTTCAACACGTTCTCTTGTTCTAGTTATTTTTGCATTTCCAAACATATCAAAGAAAAAATTGTCAAAAAACACATCGAAAAATAAATTAGGTGCTTCAAAATCTATATAAATATCATCAATTACTTCTACCAAATCTTTTGCGCGTCTCACAATTGCTTGGGCTTGATTAATATCGTGTCTTGCTCCATCGAGATTACCATGTTTCATTCCATCAACAAAAAATCCACCGCCAAAAAATGTATCCCATGTGCCCAATCCTTCAGCAGATCTTAGTTTACTAACAGAACTACTTAAATAATTCCCCGCCTCGAGAAGGAGTGAATCTGCTTGCTTAAATTTATTTTCAATGTCTTGAGCTTTTGTTATCTCTTTTTGAATTTGTGTGTACTTTTGTTCTAATTCTTTAAGTTTTTCTGTTGTTTTTCCTGCTGTTATTTGATTAAGAACTTTTTCCATTTCATTTTCAATAAGAGGAATACGTAATTTTAATGCTTGAATATGTTCTATTTCTTTCTGAGCTCTTTCTATTTCACTTTCAAGATTGTTATATTCTTTTTGTACATATTCAAAATTAGCTAAAGCCTCTAAATATTCTTTTTCTTCTTTTCGTTTTTTTTCATCTAAATCTCCGCTTAATCGAGCTTTTATCGAAGAAAAACTTACTTTGAGCAATGAATCATAATCTTTTTTTTCCTTTAACATAACGTTCTGGATCATTTGAAGTTGGTTATATTTCTGATCTCTTGATTGCATTAAACGGTTTAAATATGCTTTTTTTGAAGCCAATGTATCTATTTCATTATTTATATCTTCTAATTCATACTGTAACTCATAATAACGATTCAAACCTTCAGATTGACTAATCCATTTAGTTGCTTCTTCTTTCTTGACTTTTACTCCACATTGTTCACAATATATTGCTGTATCGTCAAGTTTTTGACCACAATTATGACAAAACACATTATCTACCAAATAAAGAATTATTATATAACTCTTTAATATCAATTAAGAAATAAATTTATTTGAAATCATATTTCTTTTTCAGCTTATCACACTTTTTTATAATCAAGATTTTTTTGAATTTTTACATTTGAGTGGAAAGAGTAGAAAATCATAATAGGCTCCATTAATTTAATATTACTATAAAATGTCAAAACAAGATTCTTCATCATCAAAAATTGAACTTAAAATTCAAATAAATAATATATTATCTATTTATGAACAAAAAGCTGAGTGTGGAATCTTTTTCAAGCTCAATCCTGAAAAATCACCTCTGGAGATACTTGGAGTACTAGATTTTTTAAAAGATAAAATAAGGAAATGGGGTAATACGAATCTCTTTAGTTATCATGGAAACCTATTTAGAAGAGGGGATGTTCTGGTTGTAGGATCGAGAGATTTAGAAGAAGCTATTAGCATAATAATTTATATCTATTTGTCCAATATTGTTGATAATAAGAGTGGATTTAATAATTTGATCGAAAAATTAGGATCATCGAAAGATCTTGAAAATTATTTAAGGAGTCATATTTCAGAAAATATCGAGAATGGATATCCTAATAATCCTGATCTAGAATTAAATTTGAAAAATTATATTTATGACATAATATATAATCAGAATGACACACTTCTAGGAACGTCCTAAATTATTTATATTTCTTTTGATATTCTTAGAAATTAAAATTAGAGATATGAAAACAATGGGCCCTAGAAATGTTAAAAACCAGTGAATTCCAAATAGATATATTTCAAAAATGTATCCTGCAAATATAGGAGTGAGACCGAAACCAAGTCCTACTAATACTTCATTTATAGTAGAATATTTTGAGGTGTTTTCTGCTGTTCCATATTCAAGCATAATTTTCATGCCAACTCCATGAATTAATCCTAAAAATAAGCCAATAATCATTGTTATTATTGATATATACCATATATTTCCTATTAGAATTATGGTTAAGGCAACTATGGCTATTACGATAATGCTTATCAATGAAGATGTTTTTCTTTTGTATAACTTCATTGAATTTATCCACGTCAGGCCAATGAGTTGCATTGTTTGTAGCCCACATTGGACGAGATAAGTTAGATAAGAAAATTCTTCAGATAACAGAGCTTTTACTAATATAGGATATCCGAATATAAAAATTGATTTTGATATCGCTAAGAACATTATACTTAACCAAGAAAAAAGGATAGGATATGCAATCATAGGTGTTTGCATGTTAATTGATAAATCTTCTTTAATATCTAAATGAGAAAGTGGATCTTCTGATTGATAGATAATAATCTCTTTTGAAATGTCATATTTTACTTCTTTTTTTATGAAGAAAGCTGGTGGGATTAATAAAAATGATAATAACCATGAGATTATCATTGCAAGAAAATCGCTCCAAGAAAAAGCCCAAACAAAACCTATTATAAGCCCACTAATAAAACCAGAGTTCCAAGAAAGATTAAATAAAGCAAAATTTTTTTTAGATCGCTTTAGAGTACTTACTTTATTCCATTTACTTAGAAGGTTAAGGCAATTTGGCCAGTAGAATCCTAATGTTAATCCTAGTAAAACTCTACATATAATTAAAAACCAGGCTTCAGGATAAACTATTTGAAGTCCAGTTAAAATTGGTGTTAACATAGAAGTCATAATTAGAGCATTTCTTGTTCCTAAATATTTATTAGTGATTATTTGGCCTATCATTGGAGCAAAAATATATGTAATTGCTCCTGTTGAAGAAATGAAACCTAATACACTTTCTTTAATTCCAATATCATAATATAGATAGTTTGCTAAAGCCCTTTCAAAAATAGAAACATAGAATAATCTAATAAAGCCAAGTAGAAAAAGTGGCCAAGCTCGATAATTGGTTGATTCTTGATTGTCTAATGAATTCATTTATAAAAATGTGTCAGATATTTGTAGAATGATATACTTTTATCTAAAGAATTAAAAATTAAAATAATATTTTCTTCAAATACTTTTTTAAACAAAAATCTTACTCAATTAAGATTATTTTTAACTATTTTTTCAACTTTGGGAAAAACATGGGTACTTTTTTCTTATAATCCTCATAATCTTTACCAAATTCGTTAATTAATTCTTTTTCTTCTTTCCAAGAAATAAGAATGTTTAAAAAAATAACTATTGGAGTAGTAATTAGGGAAAGAAAGGCAGCCAAGAGAATTGTAATTCCAATATGCGCTATAACTCCACCAAAATACTGAGGGTGTCGAATTCTAGAATAAAGTCCTGAGGATACAACTTTTTCTGCTCTATGTGTTTCAGCTACTTTTAAAGTCGTTTCTTTTACACTTCCAATTCCAAACCAAGCACCAATTATAATAAAAGGAATTGAAATGAAAATATGGATTAGTGAAATTGATAAGTTAATGATGGGAATTATAAATATGAAATTCTGTAATAGTGGAATAAAAAATCTAGGTTGGGGTGAGAGCCAAACTCCAAACCAAAACATAAAAAACCCCCATCCTGATATAAGCCCAATTATATCCCCTATTTTAGTACCCTTTTCCTTTCCATACTTTTTTTGAAGTTTTAAATGTTCAACAGATAAAAAATGAAGCGGTACCATGAAGCACATTCCTATAATTGAAAAAATAAACCAGAAGTACATATTTACAATCATCCTAAAAATTAAGTTATCTTTTGTTTAATCTACTGTTTATTTTTATCATGATTCATATTAAAGTATTTTTAAACTATTCTACAGAAAAAAAATCAAAAAATATTATATGAAAAAAAATATAAATTATTTGATTACAAGCTTAAGGACTTATTTTAAAGTAATTTAGAATTAAAGAAAAAACCAATTATGCGAATTCATATAGCATAAACTTATTAGAAAGAAATGCTTAAAATTCATAATCCCAATTTTGTTTAGGTTGTACCAATGGGAAAAGGAACTGTAAAATGGTTTGATAAGAAAAAAGGCTATGGTTTTATTACGCCTGAGGATGGATCTGCTGATATTTTTCTTCATTATTCTGCTATAAAGGGGGAAGCCGACGAATATAAGATTGTTTATGAAGGAGATATAGTAAAATATGACATTTCGGAAGGAAAGAAGGGTCCGCAAGCGAGTAATGTTACAATAATAGAAAAAGGACCACGAACCAATACCCGTAGCCGAAAATCTTTTTATTAATTAGTTTTTTTATTAATTAAAAAAAGGAAAAATGGATTAAATATAGGAATTTTGTTTGATAAGAAATATATGAAAATAAGTTTTAAACTTAGATTTAGAGGTATTTTAAATCTTACAGATTCCCTTTTTTTTATTTTACAGTAAATAACGTTCAGTATTATTTTTTAATATATTCTTCACCTATACTAAAGGCTTCACCGATACTTTCTGAAAGTTTCCAATATTTACTACTTGAGTATAAAAGGGGATTTAATTTTAGAATATCAGGTTTTTCTTCTGTAAGGTAATATTCATCGGCATAAGCGTTTATAATTTGACCAATGAAGATTTCATGACTTTCTTCTTCTCCACTAATCTCTTTTATGTCAAAAGTTTTTACAACTTTACATTCTAAATTTAAAGGAGAATGAGAGATCATTGGTGCTGTTTTCAGTTCACCGTAGAAAATTTCAAAAATATCTGATTTATCTACATCCTTACCTGAATAAAGACCACAATAATCTGTTATTTCAATCATACTTTCAGATGGAGTATTCACACTGAATGTTCCATTTTCTTTTATCCCAATATTTGTATAATGAGTTTCATAGGATGATATTGAAATCATTGGAGGAGTAGCCTCTACGATACCGACGTATGCAAGTGTCTCAAAATTAGGTTTGTTTTTTACATTTGCCCCAATTAGCACAACAGGCATAGGATATAAATATGCTCCTGCTTTAATTTTATTTTTCATCATTGTCCAACTTTTATGATTTTTTGATTACTTAATTGATTATTTAAATTATAATTAAATATATTTAAATTTTCTATTAGATGGTATATTATTCAAAATCTTTATTGAAATTTCACTTTAAAATCTTAAAAAGGTTTAAAAATAAAAAAAAAGATATTTAGTGTTTTTAAGGGATTTTTTTATAGTTTAATTCCCATAAAGAAGACTTTATAACTCGTAGCAATTGAAATTCCTTTCTTTGTTATGATAACCATAATTCTACTGCAATCATTCACTCCTTTATAAATCTCGTGTTTCTTAATAATACTGTGAATATAAATATCCCATGATACACGTGTTTCATCAATTCTTAGTTCAATTGTAGATGCATTAATATAGATCGCTGCTTCTCCCCAAATCCAACCTCCATCAGACCAGATTCTAGCCACTCCAACAAGCATTTTATGACTCATTAACCACTCATAAGTAGGTTGACTGACATCTTCTGCAGAATATTCACCAGAATAGACATCCAAGTGTCCATATCCCCAAAGATATTCTCCTGTAAAATCTGGATTAGCAATACCGTGCCTAAATGGGCCAAAATAAGCTAGTCCCATTAATTCACTAGTAAAAGCTAGTATTGGAACATCAATTTCACAATAGTGATCATCAAAATCAAATGATACATATGGACAGTTATCCCAATCCCTTATAGCAGCACTCTCAAGACTTAACCTTGAAGGCCAATATCTATCAAATGTAGCATCAATATGTATCATTACAGCAGGATCACCATAACCTCCATAAATATTACTAACCACACCAGGACCCCATGCCATATAGATCGCGAAAGCAGCCCACTCTTGGATATTTCCCCAAGGTAATCCTGTAAATGGATTAATTACAGGTTCAAGAGGATCTCCAGTATAAGGATTAATTGGAGGTGCAGTAGGATTTTCATCAGCATATTTCATTATGAATATCGATCCTGGAGTGCCTCCTACTTCACTAGCCCATTGACCAGTTGCTATCATTCCAGCAATTATTGCAGGTAAATTATATGAATTGGTAACAAGTTCAGGATATTTAGCTCCGGTCCCACCATCTCGTAAGAGTATACCCTTGATATCTTCTTCCCAATAGACTGATGCATAATTCATAGCTGCTCCGCCACCGAAACTATCACCAGCTATGTATACTCTATCATCTCCAGATACGGCTTTCGCTAATTCTACTGCTTCTTTTATATCGCTTATCCACTCATCCCAACCCCAATCTGCCATAAAAGCAAGATCAGGCGGATTTGAGTATTGATTTACAAAGTGGGTTCTATAGTCTATGGCATAAACGTCAAAATTTCTATTTGCCAGATAGAAGGCAAAGCTATGATCTTCATCATGAGTCCACATATCATCAGGTGGATTAGAAGTTAATTGCTCACCATTACTCCAAGTTCCTGGTAAGATAAATACTACTCCTTCTGGCTTAATGCCTGTTTTCACTAATCTATGTACAGCTATTCTATCAAACGGCCCATAAGGAGGTCTTTCTTGTTCCCAGATATATTCTCTTAAGTCAGGATATAATTTCACGCCCCTACCATCTATAACCATATCCCAATTCAATAAGGGTGGTGGCACCTCAGGTTTAGGACATTTTCCACAGGAAAAAGCTGGAACTATAAAGAAACAAAGTCCTAAGATTACTAGAATTGATATTGAATATATTCTAATTTTTTTAAGATACATGATTTCACCTTTATTATTAACTTTAATATTTATATTAAAGTCGTAATTACTTTGACAGTATTTTATATAAATTTTTCGAACTATCAATACAAGTTTATACAGATTATAAAATTAATTTCAACTCAAAGAATTTAGTACCTTCAAATGGATTAAAACGATATGGTTTTATTTCCTTAAACCCTAAGGATTGATAAAGTGATATTGCCTCTTTCATAAAAGGTAAAGTATCCAATCGCATAGACTTATAGCCGATCTTTTTTGCTTTATCGATGATTGCTTTTGATAAACCTCGACCAATACTTTTTCTTCGATATTTTGATCGTACATAAAGTCTTTTCATTTCACATATATCATCTTCGTATTTTCGTACAGCAACACATCCAGTTAATTTTTCATTAAAATATGCTAATAAAATACATCCTTTAGGGGGTAAATATTCTCCCGGTAAGGTTTTTAATTCTTCCTTGAAATTTTGAAAGCTCAAATCAATTCCTAAATGATGACTATATTCAAGAAAAAGCTCTCGAGCTTGTTCTATTAATTCTTCATTTGTTGCTTCTATAATTACTAACATTCTTTAGTTTTTTTAATTCTATAACAATAATCTATAAGTTTCCTTTAAATTAAAAACCAATACTTTAAATAAGAAATACCAATAGTAGAAAACATGAGTCAAAATTCCTTTGAACCTCCTATGACATATTCAAAATCACTACAGTATTTTATATTTTTGTTGTTTTTATTAGGTCCTTTAACTGGAAATATAATTAATGTCTTATTTGGTGTTCTTTCTTCTTATTTTGAAGTCACCATAGATAGTGTATCAATTGCAATACCAGCATTTATGTTTCCATTTGCTATAACACAGCTATTTTCTGGTGCTATTTCAGATGTTAAAGGTAGAGTTCCCGTATTAATAGTTGGTTTAATTTTGTTCGCGATTGCAATGCTAATAGCAGCATTATCATTTAATCTAGAAATGTATATCATTGCTAATGTAATAGGAGGGATAGGATTTGGGTTCATAAATCCTGTACTCATCGCTCTTTTGACAGATATTACCCCAGGACAAAATCTACCTAAAAAAATGGGTTATCTTGGCGCGAGTGCGAATTTAGGAGTGGGAATAGGTCCTTTAATTTCTTCCCAGATGATTTTAATTGGTTGGCAATCAATTTACATTTTATTCATTATTATTACTCTACTTTGTTTGGTTTATTTTTTCATGGTTCGGAAGACTCCCCAAAAAATTTCAGATGATTTTGGTGTTCGCGCATTTTTAACCCATATTTCTATTGAGTGGCGTCGTTTCATTGTAATTATATTAATGTTATCAGCATTTTTGTTAGCTCATACTTACATTGCAATAAACATCTGGACTTCAAAAATATTAGCATTTATAGTTGATACAAAAATAATTGGAATAATTCTTGGCCTAGCGGGTATCGGTGCTGCAGTAAGTGGGATATTGACTGGAGAACAGATAAAAAGAAAAGGAGTTAGAGTTCCTTTAATTATCGGGTCAATAATATTAATTCTATCACTGATTACTTTAATAATTTTTGGAGATATAACCCATCCAGATCAGTTCATATTCATAATTCCCGGATGGATTTTAGCAGGCATTTCTGGTGGAATACTATTTACTGTATTAACCTTTTATAGTCAAGTATTATCTCCTAAAAGACGTGGTGTTTTAGCAGGTTCCTTAACTGCTGCTTATTTTATTGGCATTGCTTTAGTTATAACAACTTTAACTCCATTCTCAACTATGTTTGGTATCACAGGTGTTTATACGGCTATTTTAATAATTTCACTAATTTTCATAATAACTATTACTGGATTATATTTTTCAGCTAAAAGAGTTATATCTAGACAAAAAAAAGTTATTTCTTGATTTGGATGCCATTTGAAAAGAATCTATCTGAAAAAAGATTAATATCCAAATTTATCTTTAATTCTTTTTTCTTTAGATTCTATGGATTCTTTTTCTTTTCTTAATATCTTAAATATATCTCTTTTTTTTTCACTACTTTTAATTGCTTTTTCTATTTCATCTTCTAAATCATCATCAGAGATATTTTTTTCATTCATGAGTATTAAGAATAAAAGAAAATATAAAATTGTATTAGAAAATTAGGATTTTATCATGATAAGCATCATCTTAAATTTTTCTATAGCTTTTAAGGCGTGAGGTTCATTAGCAGGCATGATAATCATTTGACCTTTATTCAATATAAATTTCTCACCTGAAATTAAAATTTCCGCTTCTCCATCAAAAACATAAACTAGGGCATCAAATGGAGCGGTATGCTCACTTAAATTCTCTCCTTTATCAAAAGAAAATAATGTTAATGTACCCACATCCTTATTAATTAATGCTCTACTTACAACCGATCCCTCTTGATAATCAAGCATAGAATCTAAGTCTAATACTTCTTTCTTAACATTTTGACTTTTCATAAGTTTCTCAATTTATTAAATATTATAATTAATAAAAGGAAGAATTTGATTTAAATCTAAAATCGAACATGTTTAACTAGATAATATTAAATTATCTGTTAAGAAAAAATTAGAATTAGTAGAACTCTAGGATATTGAAATTTTGAAATTACATCTCTAATGGTATTCGCCATTCACGTCCACATTGACCGCACTTATATTTCTTTCCATACATTCTTGGATAAGCAGAGATTATATGAGATCGATCTATTATCTCTTGGATAAATGCTTTGCTAGTATTTCCACAAATGGGGCATTCTCTTCGGGAATATCCTTCTACAATAGGTCCTTTACCCATTTCAAGAGGGACTGTATCTTGGAAAAAATCAGAACTGGTAATAATTACTTCTCTTTCTAAAATAGGTTTTGTTGATTCATATTGGAATTCTGGTACTGGTATCTCATGAATAGGCTCTCCTGAACCCTTAAGAATTCGATTTTCTTCTTCTAATTCTGTAACTCTTTTTTTTAGAGACTCATTCTCATTCATCAATTCTCCAACTAATTTTTCATATTCTATGAGAGTTGAGTCTTTTTTATCAATATTTTCTTGGTTCATCTTTCTATTATAATGTTTTGCATTTAAAGAAAATTGTATTTATATTCTAACAATATAATAGAGATCTCATTAAAAAATTTAAGTAAACTGAAAATTTGTATAGTCAAAAAAGATTTTTATACTTTAGATTTATTTATTTCTATAATATTAGACTTTTCTTTTGAGAAAGTGTTATGCAATTATTTAACATAAGTGATAGTGGAGAATTAATAAAGATTGATAGCTTAAATTTTGAAGAAAATGACGTTTATCTCGTTGATGATGAAGACAAAAATACAATATTTATTTGGGTAGGATTAGAAGTAGCTCAATCAAAAAAAGATATTACCGCAGATATCGCAAGAAAAATAGATAAAGAACGTGGTGGATCAGCAAAAATCCTTATCATGAAACAAAAAAGAGAATATGGTTCTTTTTTGGCTATGATGCATAATCTGAAAAAGGGGCTTATCCCGGGAAAAACAGTGGAACGAAGACCAGAATTCGTATTTAAAACACCTCCAGAAAGCATTAAATCTATTGGACTAGATGGAATACCTAAAGAAAGAGAAATAGATACTGAAAAAAGGATAGAACATTGGGTGCAACAAACTAAAGCTCATAGAAGGATTGAAACGCCTAAAAAACTACAAGAACCTACTGATACTGTTAAATTTATTAAGTTTGAACGACCTGAAATAGAAAAAAAAGCTATTGTTGAAACTAAACCAGCTATAAAACTTGAACCAGAATTAATTGAAGAAGAACCAGAAGAACCTGATTTGAAAAGTCAAATTAGAGAAGGTGCTTATTATCTTTCTTTGAAAAAATACACTTATGACGAGTTGTGTTGGATTTTGGCTGAGAAGATTCAAAAGATAAACCTGGATATGCCTTCCATCGAAGATATTAAAAAAAAAGCAGAACAAGTTTTCAATTCTAGTTGTACTTACGACGAACTTTGCTGGTTAAATTCAGAAATGGATATATTAACTAAGAAAAGTTTTCTTGAACAAAAAAAGAGATATGTAAATTATTAAATAATTTCTTTTAGGCTTAATTCATCTTATAATTTTATAAATATTTAACTTCTTAGCCGCAACAACTATTATTTTGTGGAGTTTTTGCTACAGCACGAGCGTTCCATAAGCAACCACACCCTTTGCGTTCTTGTAAGATGATAGCCATAGTTGGACAATTTCTTTTACAAGCAGAACATTCTGTGCAGCGTTCTGGCTCATACATTTCGAATTTACCTTCGTCATTAAGCATAGGTATCCCAAAAGGGCACACTTCTCCGCAGATTCCACATCCAGTGCACAAATCAGGATTTATCGATATTTTTGGAATAATAGGGGGTAGCTTTATTGAAGCTGTTTTTAATGTTATTTTTACCACCTTTTTTTTCTCTAATTATATTATTTTTCTATCTTATTTATTTTATTTTATTCTAAAATATTAAAAAAATATGAAACCAATAGCCTTTGCTACAAGGCCAATTATCAATAAAGTTATATTAATTTTGCTGAAAATGGGATATTCATCTTGGATTTCTCTAGGGCTGGTTGCCATCGTATAACCACTAAACGACATTGTTGAGAAAAATGCTACCCAAAAATAAAAAATACTACTTAGAAGAATATTTAGTATTGAGTAAGAGAAAATCCAAGAAATACCACTAAACAATAAAATGTTAATGATTCCAAACACAATTCCTTTTGTGATAAATTTCCGTGTAAACTTTGTTATGGGAAATAAAATTGCTATGAGTGCATTTGCTATAATTATCCAAAGCCAAAGTTCACCTACAATCCATAATTTTCTTATCCATAAGGTGTCAACAAAACATAAACCAAATAGAAGCAAAAGCAAAACAATGGTAGGTAATAGAAAAATTTTTCGGAATAAAAACGTTGTATGTGTAATTTCAGCTCTAAATCGGTGTGAGAGTGTAAAGTTTGCTAATTTCATTTTATTAGATTTTCGAGCAGGACGCTCTTCTATAAATTTGGGTAGATATTTAGCCCACACTGGACCATATAAAATATTAAAGGGAAAATCTGGTGCTTCACTTTTTATTAGTGGTGCCGCAATTCCTCCTGCGGAAAGCTGTGGGACTATTAGCGTTTTTTTGTTGGTAATCCTTGCTATCCCAGTAGTTTCAACAGCTTCAATTAATTGTTTATTTCCAAAATTGTTTCCTCGAGCTGCACACCAAACATTTATTCCCCTAGAATCTACACATAACACCCAAGCGTCTATTCCTTTAAGAGCACGCATCACTTTTATATATGTATAAACATAATTAGCGGTCACAATAATAGGCGAATTTTTATCAGGATAACCAGATTGATAAAGTCCTGGTTCGATTGGAACATGATCAGTTTGTCCAGTAAATAAACAACGAAAAATACTCATTTGTGCTCCAAATCCTTTGTATTTTCTTAATTTAGGTTGGTAGTATCCAGGTTCACCAAAATTATCTTTATCAATTTTAATTAATTCAATAGCTTGAATTGACCCATGTCTCCATTTCTTTATCTCGGTAATTTTGAAACCTATAGGTTCTATATATTTGAAAAACCATTTTACTAAAAATGTACTCTCTATTCTCATTCTCCGCAATTTCTTTTTATACCACCATCGTTTAATATTAAACCAAAGTTTCCAGAAACCTGAGGGGACAAATTCTGCTGCTAGAATCATTCGCCCATTGGATTTTAAAGCTTTCCATGCATTTCTTAGAAATAGTTGCTGTTCAAAGGGTCTAAGTTCTGAAAGCATAAATGTACTGACGATAATATCCATTGAGTTATCCTCAACTTTTAGATTATTAATGTCGCCTATCTGATACAATAGTTTAAGGTCAACGTCAGAGGGATAATTTTTCATTGCATTAGTTATCATTCTTTGGTTTTTATCTATAGCTAGAACATCATTTCCTTTTATTGCCATTTTTGTTGCGAGAGTTCCTGTTCCACATCCTACTTCCAATATTTTCTCTTTTGTGTTAATTCGTTCTAATATCCAATTCTTTATCTCTATATTCGCCCCTTTTGTAAGAGCTATAAACTTTGACTCATATGACTCTGGTTCCAATTCCAATTTTCGCATATACACTACTGCCAGTTATTAGCACCTTTCTTTTGTTACTACTAATTTATATAATTTAAAAAAAAATATTTATTTTTTGTCTTTAAAGTCTTAAATTAATTTTAGAGTTAATTGCTTTTAATCACAACACCCTTCGGATGATTTAGATTCTTCTTTATCCTTTTTACTACCTTCAGAACAACAACTTTGATCTTTATCTCCCATTTTTGTTACCTCCTTTTGTTTATTATTGTTACTATTTAGTTAGGAAGCTAACTATATAAAGGTTTCGTTCCTTATAATTAATATCCTAACAAAAAAGGTAGAATAAATTCTGTTAAGATGCTGAGAAATTAGTTAAGGAATTAGTGAATTTAATAGTTTTTGGAGTAATTCCCCTAAATTTTCCATCTCTTCCTGATTAATTCCAGGACAACATCCATTTACTATTGATTCTAATGGAGGTGTTTCAATTTTCAATTTTTTTCCTTTTTCAGTAAGTTTGACAAGGAGGCTTCTTCTATCAATAGGGTTTGATTCACGGGAAACCAACCCTTTCTTTTCCATTGTATCAACTACACCTGTAATGGTAGATCTAGAACAATTACATGATTCTGCTAAATCCTTAAATTGCTGACCATCAGTTTGCCATAATTCCCTTAGAATAAAATGTTGGGTTGGGGTAAGCTCTAATTCTTGTATATTATCACGCTGTAATTTTTCATATTTTTTATTTAATATGTTAATAAGTTCAAAAACATCAACAATATCTTTGGGTTGGCAACAAGTCTTATTGGGTTTAGTGGTTTCCTCTTCATTCATTCTCTATCATTTTTTAGTTAGGTACATAATAATATATTTCCTTATAATTTTAATAAATCTCTCAAATTAATAATTTTTTCGGTTCTCAATTCGAATTTTATATTAAATTTTAATATTTTTTAATCTCTAAAGCAGATTTTAAAGATTATGCTTTAATTTCAGCATATTTATATTTTAAAAAAAATATATTCACGTTCCTTTTAATGAAGAACTATAAATTTACTTTTAAATGAATTATAATTTTGGTATTCTTTATAATCTTTTTCGATTTTTAATGTTAGTTAATTTTAAATACTACTTTTTATTTCTTATACAAAATTTTAACAAAATTAAATGGTAATTTTAATGGAAAAAAGTAGTGAATTAAGCGAAGAAGAGTTTTGGAAGAAAAAAATAAAAGAGCATTGGAAAGCGTTTATACTCATAATTGTTGCGGGAATATGTGCTGTTATTGGTGGACTTTTAGTATTAATTTGGTTTATAAGTACATCTCCAATTGGAGCGCAAGGTACAGCATTTATTCAACAGTGGAACCTTGATTGGGTTGTTGGATTTATCATTCTGATATTTTTGTGGGAACTATTATTTGTAGGAGTCCCATTGGGGTTGTTCTTTGGAGTAGGAGGGTATATTTGGTGGCGTAGGTTACCAACCGAGGAAAAAGACGAGTTCAAAGCCAGAGAGAAGAAAGATAAACATAGAGCTAGAAATGCTGGTGGTGGAGGAGGATTCGGCATTTTCATGTTCATAGCATATTGTATTTATATTGCTGTACAAGGGAATTATTATACTCCATTTGGTGCCTTACCATATACTTACTGGCTCGCCTCGTACTTCTTGACATTTATGTGGATATTAATTGTGCTCGGAATCCCAGCAGGAATAATAGTACTTATTGTCTACTTTACTGTCTGGCGAAAGAAAACAGAATAATTTAATTATTTCTTTTTTTTTTTATATAAAAAATTCTAGAATGTTATAAAAAATATGCTATAGTTAGAAAATAACATTTTTTTTATTCTATAACTTGAAAAATATCTTTTTCGATTAGTTTAAAGATAATTTCTAAATCTTTTGGACTACATTCTTGATCTTTTAGGATAGAAGCTAAATTAAATGTATCTCTGTTATTTATTTTCATAAAAGAAACTGCTGCGTTTATAAATCCTCTTTCACTGGGGGTTATTCTTATTTTTTCTAGCTTTTCTCTCTTTTTTAATCTTATTGGATAAGTTAGAGAAGTATTGAGATGGTGTTTAAGTAATTTTTCTACTGATTTAAAAGGTTTTATATCACCATTAAATTCATCAATTAACTTCCCATAATATTTATAGAGATCGAATGCCAAATCTTCGAGTGAATATAAGAAATTAGAGGACGGACTTTCTTTCATTATTAGAATTAACCTTAGATTTACAAATTCAGTCATAATTATAATTGAATCTTTGTATTCTAACTTTATAGTTTGTGAGCTATCTTCAATTTTAATCAATTCAATTCCAAAAGAATGAATTGCTTGTAAAAATCCTGAAATCATAGCAGCATCAATATCTTTTTGAGCGAATTTTTGTTGATATACATTTATCCCAGATTTTTTTTCTGAGACTATTATATAATCTAAATTTAAAACGTCCATACATTTATTATAGAGTTTTTCCTTTTCTTCTAATATTTTAATTCTATACTTTTTTATTGTTCGATACGATATTATACCTGCAATAGATCCTCCAATTGCTATTACAATACCAATAACAATCCAGATCGGGTCTATGGTAAAAGGGATCGGAGGAATCGATACTTCAAACTCTTGAGACTGAACTCCTGCATCTGTATTATTATTCCAATAAATTAAAATAGTATAGGTACCCTCACGTGAATTGGAGGGAATAGTATAAGAAAAAAGAATATTTCCAGATACAGCCTCTTTTATTTCTATAGCTTCATCATAACCAATACCTAATGAATTAATAAAATAGAATGTTAAATTACCTCTACTAGGAGTAGCAACGTAAAATTGTAAAAATTGCCCTGGTTCCCACTCTAAGGCACCAATATTTATGTTAAAATCAAGATTTGGAGAATTTGATGTTAGTTTCCATTCAATTTCATTCGTTATTGAATTATTAGAAATAAAGATTGAATTTTCATCAATTTTTATTTCCAAAGTTCTATTTAACCAAATACCTCCTGATTTTTGATATATAGTAAAATTATACCAACTTTTTGGATAAATAAATCGCACAGATTGATGATCAAAAAATCTTACGATAAGAAAAGTTAAGGTCCAAACATCTGGGGACTCTTCATTTACTATTCCTGAACCATATGAGGTTAACTGAGATTCAAAATTAAAAGTATAGCTTACATTATAGATTAAGTTAATAGAACTATTGTGGCTATGGGAAATTGTTATATTATCGTAACTCGGAACAATATATACACTCTCGTTTAATAAGCCATTTCCTAGAATAGGTCCATTTGAAATTGGAAATTGAGTTCCATCTATGATTGCAGTCATATTAATTTCTTCAGGAGAACATTTCCCAGCAATTTTTTGATCCAATTTGTATAGAAATGGTTGTCCTGTAGTTCCATTAATCCAAATGTTAAGATCTTTATCCCATTCCGATGTATGTAAATTGGGATTTTCTGGATCGTTATCAGTAGCCCAATAATAGTCACCATTATCTTGTGGGAGCATATTTGTCCCGTTCATTACTAAATAATAATTTCCCGGATTAAGAAAAACAGGAATAGAAAATTCTTGAATATACCATTTTAATTCGGTTGATATATTTATTTGTGTGGATGCTATTATTGTCTCATTTGGTCTGTTTAGGATTGAATCATATCCATTAATTTGAAGAAATACCGTGGTTGTGGTAATAGGGTCATTCTCAGCTCCATATATATGAACAGCATAAATTTCAGTGGGTTCAGTAATAATTATTTGAACTCCCATTCCTGTCCTGCCTTTATATAAATAGTAACCTAACACGTGGTCAGTTACTATATCTTTAATTTCCCGTCTAGATTGAATACCAGTAAAATTTAACTCTATATTAGTTAAATTCCAATTTTCAGAAGGTAGAGAAAAATTAATTGAATTAGTGTTTAAGATTTCACCATTAGATTCTGCTAATTCTAATAATTTAAACTCAGAATGTACAGTGAAAGGATCTCCATTGCCCTGAGCCTGTGAAAAAAAGATATAACTATTCGAAATTAGAAAGATACAAAGTATTAAAGTTATGCCAATTAAGATTCTGTATTGCTTCATCGTTATTTTACACTTAAACCCGGAATTACCTTAACCTTATTCTAAAGAAGTAATATTAATACCATTATTTATATGCTTCTTATCTTTTTTATGGTTTATAAAATTGAATATTATAAATAATTAATAAAGAAATATTAATGATCAAAGTCATGAGAATTGCAAATGAGGGGATGAAAGATTGGATTGGTATGTTTCCTTCTTCCACATTTGCTGATGGAACATGCCATTTAATACCAGGGATGGCTAACACAGCTATAATAGAAACAGAAAAAGGTTTAGTGTTGTTTGACATTCCAATAAAACAATATGGCAACAGATTATTCAAACAATTCAGAGGAATTACAAACAAACAGGTTAAGTATATTATATATTCACATGGGCATTTTGACCATTGTTTTGCTTATGAGCTTCTCATTGAGGAAATTAAAGAAAAAGGATGGGAAATGCCTCAGATAATTGCCCACGAAAAATGTTTAAAGAGGTTTGAAAAATATATAATTTTAGACAGATATCATAAATGGATAAATAAGCAACAGTTTGCGTCATTAGGAATCGGTACTCAAAATAATCTAGTTTCAGCAAAAGAAACATTAAATCCCACTATAATTATTAATGGAGATGATGGATACAGTTTTAAGTTAGGGGATTGTACTTTTGAACTTTATCATGATATAGGTGAAACTGATGATTCGATTTGGTTATGGGTTCCTGAAAAAAAGCTTATATGTGCGGGAGATTTATTTGTATCTTCATTTCCTAATGTTGGAAACCCTTATAAAGTTCAGCGTTATCCAAAAGATTGGGCAATAGCAATGGAAAAAATGATGGAAAAAAATGCAGATTATTTAATCCCTGGTCATGGCCCTTTAATTGAGGGTAGAGAAAATGTGAAGGATGCATTATCAATAACAGCGGAGGCAATGCATTTTGTCCATGATGAAGTAGTAAAAAGATTGAATGAAGGTAAATGGTTTGAGCAGATTTACCATGAAATGATTGAAATCTATCCAGACAAATTTAAAAAAAATCATTATTTAAGAGAAATGTATGGTTGTTATCGTTTTGCCATTCATGCTGTTTATAGATTATACCACGGCTGGTATAATAGTGGCAATCCTACCAATCTTTTCCCCGCAAAATCAAGTGATATTGCTAAAGAATTTTTAAAACTTTGCTCCGAAGATAAATATCTTGCCCATGCGAAATCTCTCTATAATAAAGAAGAACTACAATTAGCTCTTCATATTCTGGATGTAATAATTAATGGAATGGAAAACACACATAATAAAACTCTAGTTGAAGCTTTAACTTTAAAATATAAGATATTAAGGCAAAAATCTAAAAAAGAACCATCATTCATAGCTGCAAATATCATTAATAATGCTGCTACTATAATCAAAAATAAAATAAGAAAATTAGAAAAAAGAGAGTGATAAATATGCCAATTTTAATTCTAATATTGATAGGAGCAATTTTTACAATGCTTTGGGGGATAACTCATCTTTTTCCGACTAAAAATGTAGTTAGAGATTTCGGTGAAATATCTCAAGATAATAAAAATATTATTACAATGGAATGGATTATTGAAGGAATGTCTCTAATTTTTATAGGCCTTCTAGTAATGCTAATTACATTATTAGGAGGGGTTAGTAATGTAGTGACTATATATGTTAATATCATTAGTTCTATAATGCTTTTTGCTTTAGCAGTACTTTCATTACTAACTGGATTTAAAGTTAATTTCATTCCATTTAAACTCTGCCCTGTAATTTTTACAGTATCAGGAATATTAATATTAATAGGAAGTTTTATCTAATAATTAAAAATTGCATTTTCTCTTTTTTTTAACAATTTTTAAGAGGCGTCATAAATCCACCAGCATTTCTCTGTGTTAAAGGAATCATTGATCTGCATTCTTTGATAGATACTCTCTCATCGAAGAAGAATTGGCCAACTTTCTGAGCTTTAGAATATATCTTATCAATCAAATCATTCTCAATTGAATGGAATAAATGAAATTTTATAGTCGGCTCTGGTTTCTCTTCTGTATCCCAAACTCCAATAATAACACCATCTAAAAGTATACTTGCTGTAACATTTCCGGAACGATCAAAAATATTATCATAATTGTTAACATCAATATATCTATCTCTCTGTTTATAGCCCATAGGATAGGGATCGAGTTCAGGTAATATTGTCAATGTTGCTTTATCATTATTATTAAGATTTATCAATTTTTCAATATCCGAATTTAAAATCAAAAAATTTCCTTTAATCGATGATATTCTAACACTTTTAAGTTGATTATCATTATTTTGCATTGCTTCTCTTATTTTTGATTTTGTTAAACCCATCCACCATGATATGTCATTCTCTGATACAGGTCCGTATGTTTTTACATATTTTTCGATTAAATATTGAATTGCTTCTCTTTCTTTTACCTTATTTAAGGTTAAATTGGGAAAATAATCTTTAAAAACAGCATATTTATTTCTCATATCTTTCCAATCTTTAATCGGGGGACCTCTTATTAATAATCCATCATTACACATTAAGTGAATAATTGCTGGAATATTTGATTTTGAATTCAATTCTTTTCTTATCTCGGAAGCAGATAATTCTCTTTCTTTTAATAATTGCATAATTCTCTCTGAAATTTCTTCATATTCCTTAATTGAAACTTTGTGAAATTCCATGTATTTTTCAATATTTTTCTCGACTAATTTAAATGTTGCATTATGGACAATTGGAATCATGTCTGTCGTCTCAATAAATAATGTTCTTCGCATCCCGCGAACTCTACCAAGAGTTTTATTAATATAAAGTTCTCGTTCTAAATCTGCTTTCTCAAAATTTTTGGTTCTTGCAAATAAAGATAAAAAAGAAGCAGAAAGCCTTGTTGAATGGAGTCCACATAAATCATCTGTTATTTGGATGATATCATCGATTAAGGTATCATCCGTTAGATGATGTTTTTTCAGAACAAATTTGTTCACATCATTTAATTCAATAGTTTCCATGTGTCACTCCAAATGTGATTTCAGTGATAATATTAGGTTAAAGATTATTCTTTTAATTTTTTAAGCAAATAAGCAAAATTTTTACCTAAATTTTCAAATGTGTTGATGCCTTCTTCATCTTCTAATACTTCTCCTGGATTTCTTCCAACACCTAAATTCCAATAAGAAGAACCTACTACGAACATTTGTTTAATAAGAAAGAAGTAATTAATGCTTGAAAATACATGATTCGCACCAGCTCTCCTGACAGCAACAACTGCAGCACCAACTTTATGTTTTAAATGCCCTCCAGTAGCATATCCAGCTCGTTCTATCAAGGCTTTTGTGCTTGTAGTCAAATCTGAAAAATAAGTCGGAGATCCTATTATTATTCCATCAGAATTTAACATCTTTTCTATATAATCATTCATCTTATCTCCAGTTAATGCACATTTTTGATCATCATTATCTCTACATTTCATACAGGCAGTGCAACCCTGCAATTTTTCCATCCCAATCCAATTATAATCACATTCAACACCCGCAGCTTTAAGTTCGTTCATAACTGTATTTAAACAATGATAAGTATTTCCTTCTTTTCTTGGACTTCCATTAAATAAAACAACTTTCATTTTTGTAAACCTTATAAAATATTTTTATTAATTTATTTTCAATAATTCATTTAACGCTATTAATTTTTATAAAAATGTGCAAAATCTAAAGGGATATTAAATTTGGCGTTTTTCTATTGGTTTGTTTGGATTGTTGGGATTTTTATTTGCATTATTGTTTACTATTTATACAAATCAAAAAAGTTAGATGGATATTTTTGGTATTTATTTTGGGTTGGATTTATTTTAGGATTGTTGTGGGAAGTTCCGTTGATAACCGCAAATGAGATTAGTTCTTTTCCACCTGCAAGATTTATTATTCCCCCTCCATTGCCATCTCCTTATTCATCTATTGTAATAATAATTACTCATAGTTTATGGGATGGTGGTTTGTTCCTTTTAGGAGTTTGGTTTATTCAATTAATATGTAAGAAACCAATTCTAGAGAAATTTAAACTAAGTGAACTTATAGTAATGATTGCTTATGGGCAAATATCTACATTAATAGTGGAATTATTAAGTACGTCGAGCGGTGGGTGGGAATATTATGTCTATTTATGGAATCCATTGTTATTCACATTTATTGGTCATAATATTACATTATTGCCACAATTAATTTGGTTAGCTGCTCCAATTATTTTTTATTTTATTGCTATTAAATTGAAACCTCGAATCAATCAAAAATGAATATAATTTTACATCTTACTCCAGCCTTTCTATTTTAAATATTACTGGTCGGAACCAATCACTACATCCAGTAATAACAGTACCTTTATCTTTCATTCCTGGTATATTAGCCCCTGAAACAATTGCTATTATATCATGCCGAATATCAGCCCACGCCCAGTGACAGAATCCATCTGGTACTTTCGCAAGATTGTTATCAATTATTATTTCTTGTCCATCTTTAAAAACTTCACATGCCTTAATACCTTTTAACCGTTCTTCTATATATTCATCAATTAAATCCTGATTTAATGTTCTTTTAATAACAGTTATTTTACATTTTGGTATTTTGGAATTCATTTTTCGGTCTCCCTTACTTTAATAATTTTAAAATCATTATTTTATTTAGATATAGGATTAATTGTTAATAAAAAAGTTTAGATTTTAATATGGAAATATATCCAGAATTACTTGCACCTGTTCAAGAATGGAAATCTCTAAAAGTAGTGAGTGGTTTAGCAGATGCTATATATTTTGGTGTAGATACATTCAATATGAGGCTAAAAGCTAAAAATTTTGAAAAAAAAGATTTAAGAAAAGTTACTGAATATTGTCATAACCAAAATCCACCTATAAGAGCATATCTAACTACAAACGTTTTAATATATGATAGAGAATTACAAGATTTAGAAAAACTGATTTTAGAAGCAAAAGATGCTAGAATTGATGCTATTATTGCTCATGATCTTGCAGCAATTAGAATAGCAAAACGAAATAATATTAAATTTCACATATCAACACAAGCTAATGTGTCTAATATTGAATCAGCGAAATTTTATGAAGATTTTGGGGCTCAAAGGATAATATTAGCTAGAGAACTTTCATTAGAGCAGATAAAATTAATTAGGCACCATCTTTCAAAAACGAAAATTGAGTGTTTTGTTCATGGTTCAATGTGCACTTCAATTTCAGGAAGATGCTACTTTTCAGCCACTATTTGTGATTCTGAAGAAAATTCAGCCAATCGAGGAAATTGTACTCAACCATGCAGACGAGAATGGAGAGTTATAGATGACCAGCATAATGAATTTATCTATGATGGTCAGATGTTCTTGAATGCAAAGGATCTGTGCATGATTGAATATATTCCAGAATTAATTAACGCTAAAATAGACGCATTTAAGATTGAAGGAAGAATGAAAGATCCACTCTATGTCAAAACCGCAGTTGAATGCTATAGGGAAGCACTAGATAGTTATTTTAATGGGACTTATAATAAAGAAAAAGTAAAAACTTGGCTTGAAAGGCTAAAAAGTGTTTTTAATCGTGGGTTCCATACTGGTTTTTATTTTCATAGACCTACTATACATGATATTGAGTTAATTGAAAGAGGTAATGTTTCTCCTTATAGAAAACACTATTTAGGAAAAATCCTCACATTTGATGAAAATAGCAAATCTGCTAATGTATTGCTTGAGAGCTTAGATATCCCGTTAAAATTAGGTGATGAGATAATTATTGAGGGAACTAGTACATATATGGTTGAGACTATTAAGACAATGATCTATAAAGGAGAGAAAATACAAAGAATTACAAGAAAGAGATATTCTGACCCAGTTAAATTTAATTTACGGTTAAATAAAGAAGTGGAGCCGAACGATAAAATTTATATCATTTCAAAAACATAAAAAAATGATTTCTTTTTAGCATTTTCTAAGATATAACATGTAAAGTTATTATTGCTATGAACTTCGAGGAAAAAAGAAAGCAATTGGTTGAAAATCTCAAGGATAGAGGAATATTAACTGAACCAGAAGTAATTAATGCAATGTTAGTTGTCCCCAGACATAAATTTGTACCAAAAGATGCAGAATCAAGCGCATATATGGATTCACCTCTTTCGATTGGATTAGGGCAAACAATTAGTGCCCCCCATATGAACGCTATGATGTGTGAATATTTGAAATTGAAGGAAGGAGATAAAGTTTTAGAGATTGGAACAGGTTCTGGATATCATGCAGCATTATGTGCAGAGTTAGTTGCTCCAAAAAATTCCAAGAATCCAGGTCATGTATTCACAATAGAACGTCATGAAGGATTGGTTAAAAATGCAAAACAAAGCCTTAAAGAAACGGGATATGAAGATCACGTAACAGTAATTCATGGAGATGGTACTTTAGGATATCCTACAGAAGCCCCTTATGATAAAATATTAGTCACAGCAGCTTCACCTTCAAAAATTCCTATTCCTTTGCGAAACCAATTAAAAGATGGGGGAATTCTCTGTATTCCTGCTGGATCTAAAAATTTTGGACAAAATCTATATATTATAAAAAAAAAAGGAGACACTTTTAAAAAGAAAAGTATAACAGGCGTACGGTTTGTTCCACTTATCGGAAAATATGGATTTGAATCGTAGAATAATGTGGGAATACAAATAGAAAGGATAATTTTTAACTGATTCTTTTCAATTTTTTTTTCTTAAGCTGGGCTCTAATATTTTTTATATATTTTGATCTTTCTATACATGCTTGAAGATTTTCATCGCAACAATTCCAACTATGACAACTATGATCATTATAATAATTACTCATGATTCAAATTACTCTTCTAATTTCGCAAAGTATTCAATAATAGATTGAAAAATAAGATATAAGAAAGTATAGTTTATGAATTTGAAATCCTTTGAGCACTTTTTTTAAATTCTAAAAAGAAATAAAGAATTGGAATTATAAAAATTAAGTTTTAAAGGTATAAGTTTATTTCTGGATTTTTTTTTTTAGTTTTTCTTCCATTAATTTTTTACGGATATCTCGGACATATTTATTATTATCAATATTATCCTTTAACGTTTTTTTGTTATAAATCCAGCCATTCCGTTTTCCGTTTCCATTAATTCCCATAAATTCGCAATTCCATTAAGAATTTTTATGTTTCTTAGTTTTTATTAGACCCTTAATATATTTAAAACTAGTTCAAATCGACAAAATTCTTACGTGTATCTATGAAAATGTTAATTAACAGAAAGTATAAATATTAGAAAATTTTAAGCTTCAGATAGAATTCTAAGTTTTTCTCAAGTTTAAGGGAAGGAATAATATTGATTCCTTGATAAATCTCCTTATAGCCCTCATCAGTAAAAGCATAAGCTACTATAGGAAATTTATTAATTTTAATTGAATCTACTTTACTAGTAACATTAATTTCAAAATTTAAATTATAAGTCTCATCATAGGCTTTAAAATAAGAACCAGTATATTGTAATGGTTCTAATAGACTATTTTTTTTGTCATCATTAGAATCTATTTGTTCACTTTTCCATTCGAATTTATTTGTATCTCCATTAAAGAAAAAAGGAACATCAATTGCGACGTTTAAATTTTCAACAATATTACTTAATATATCTTCATTTCCTGAAATCTCGTCGATGTTAATTCTTACTTTGATCTCAATTTCATTTTCTTCTACATAAATATCTTTCGTAATACGTACTGGATTTCTTTCCCCCTTATCTGTATCTTTTATACTACCAATTTTCTCCATTTCAATAATTGCAATTTTTCCTTCTTTCTCACTACTAGTAACCACAAAACTACCATTGACAAAATCTCCATACTCATAATATTGGTCAGCATGAAGTTCTTCAATTTTCGCATCCTTATGTAAAAATCTTAATCTTGCCAAGCTTCTTCTAAATCGATCGACTAATACTTCTTTTGTAGCAAGTTTCTTACTCTCATGATATGCCTCTGGCCATCGTGTCAGTGTATTTAATACGTTATAGGATTTAGGTTTATAATCTATTTCAAAAATGGTGCCGCCATCACTGGGATTAATATAAATATTAAAAACATCTGATTCGATTAGATATTCTGTTTTACTATCTTTTACAAAATCAATTGGAGTTATATAAATATAAGATTTTAATTTGGGGTTAATGAGAACGTTAATTTCATCAATAATGTTCTCAGCATTTATCAAATGAGTATAAACTGAAAATCGTAAAAATTGTAAATAAACTCCACCAAATAATCCATGCCAATAGCAATCATTACACTGTGCTTTATAGATCTCGTCCCAAGCCTCGACAATCTTTTTTAATATTACCGATATAAGTTGTTCATTATGGATGTTTAATAAGTTTTCTTCAATAGATATTAGTTTATCTCTAACGTATAACATCTTTTTGTGCATATTATTCGACTCGGGGTATTTTACAAGAAAATATCTCCAAAATCCCCCACGTAGGAATTGGTATGTTTCTTTCTTTTCATCATCTTCTTTTAAGGATTTTCTTATTTTCTTAAAATTTTTGCGAATTTCAGTAGGTAAAACCCATTCTTCCATTTTATCATAACTAGCGGTTGGAAGATATACCAGACTTTTTGCTGGAAACCTATCCATATATTCAGTAAGAGTTATAGATTTTATCCATGTATTAGTTCTAATTTGTTCGAAAAATGCTGGAATAAATGGCTTTCCATTATCTCCATCTTGATGCCCTTGTCCATCCACATAACAGATTTGATGTGTAGTACCCCACACTCCCATCTTTTCAGCATCCGATATTAATAGTGCTACTCTATCACCAGCCTCATCTGTCATCTTTTTTAAATAATCGATTGATTTATAGGTAGGTTTCCAAGGGGTTAAATATCTCAATTCTTCATTAATAGGAAATACTCGCAATGTTTTTCCTTCATCTTCAGTAATGTATGAATAGAGAGTGCCTTCCTCAGTAATTCCAGTAGAACGAAAATGATTATCATCAACGATCACATATTTTAGTCCTGCATCATTCAGAAAAGAAGGATAATTTGGTTCCCATACTCTTTCTGACAGCCAAGCTCCTCTAACTTCCAATCCAAATTCATTTTTAATAAATTCAGTCAACTTTTTCATTTGAGCAATTTTATCGCGATAAGGGATTATGGAAAAAATGGGTTCATAGTAACCCCCTCCAATAATTTCTATCTGGTTTCTTTTAGCCATAATTTTTAATTTCTTTATGAAATCGGGTTTATTTTTTAAAATCCATTCCAGTAAATTGCCTGAAAAGTGAAGAGTTATTTTTATATCTTGATATTTAAAAATATTTTCAATAAGTGGTTCATATGATTTCTTATAAACATCTTCAAATACCCACGGAAAGTTATCAACTGGTTGATGAAAGTGAAAAACAATCGGAAGGTTGATGGTTTTTTCTTTATTCATTTTTCTTTTAACTCCAAAATTTTCTGATATATAATGAAATTGGATAATCTTTTATAAGATAGATTAAATTTTATGAAACTAAAAGTTTAAAATTTAGAAATAATAAGAATTAACCATTTAAAAAATGATCTAAATCTAGTAGTTTTGTAATTTGATCAGGTATTTATTTCTTTACGAGACTTGTATAGCTTTCTGATGCCCAAAATAAATATAACAATGCCAATAAATAATAATAAAACTGCTGGAGCGCGCACTAATCCTCCTTCGGCTATTGTAAATGATGTCCATAGAAGGCCACTACCAGAAATCACAAAAACTATTCCAATAATTATTATGATAATGTTGAAAATGCTTACTCTTCTTTTTTCCATTTATTTATCACATTTTTACGAATTCCTATAGATTCGCACTTTATTATACTTAAATATAAGTAAAAAAATTTTACTATAAAAGATAACTAATTATATTACTGAAATTTGAAAAAATTGATTTTTTATGCCAAATTTTTTTGATAAAAATGTGATTCAAGGAACATATAATTCCAACGAGTTTAAGGGATGGTTGCTCTCAAGAAGATGGTTTGGAGACAAATCAGCACTATCAAATTTGGAGTTCGATGTATTATTACAATATTTTGAAACCATTTCTGAAAGGATTTTCTTAACAATTATTGAAGTAAAGACTAAAGCTTATTATAAGAGTTACTTCCTTCCTTTAATCTATTATGAAAAAATTGAAGATATTTTAGAATCAAGTGAAAAAACGCGTTTCAATATCTTAAGATTAACTGAAAACACCTTTAGTAAAAAAGTAGCAATGACAATTGAAAATGAACAAAAAGTTATTACACTTAATTTGTTAGAAGCAGAATTTTGTGTTTTCTTTTGGAAGAAAATGTTATTTGATTCAAGCATCTCTGAAACCTTTCCTAATTTAAACTTAGAATTAACACTCTACAGTAAGCAATTTGAAGATGAAATTAATATGAAGAAAGTGCAAAACTTAATAGAAGCGGCATTATATCCTGATAGATATGAGCTTTCAATTAACCAACTTGGTGGGGGGAATACTACAAATATTTTATTTTCATTAACTATTGCTAATAAAAGAGCTCCAGAACTAAAACCAAATTCTTATGTTTTGAAATCTTATAAAGACTATTCTGTAAGCCTAGAACCATCAATTTTATTTGTTTTAGTTAAAAACAAATTTCCGCATACTCCAAAAATATACGGTACAATTAAAGTACGAGATAAAGAGACCATTGGAATCCTTGAAAATGTTCCTAACATCGGAAATTTAGGTGATATTTACTGGAAAGAACTAAATCTTATGATTGATAACGTATTTCAAGACATTGATTCAGATTTTTCAAAGTTTAGTGAGAAACCACATATCTCTCAACTAATTAAAGAGAGTTGTATAGAAACATTAAAAGTTTCTACAGAAATTGGTAATTACATTAAAAGTTTACATAATTCTTTAATTCTTCCCGAACAAGAGGATTATAGTTTAGAATCAGTAGATAGCGATAATTATCTTGAAAATTATACAAATAGATTAAATTCAATGATTTCAGAATTACAGTCTTACATGAATGACCAGCCAGAAAGTGCTTTCTTCAATTTACCAAAGATAAGTGCAATTCTTATTGATATTAAAGATATTATTGTAAGGTTTCATTCAGATTTTAAGGAACCAAAAATAATAATTCAACCAGTCCATCAAGATTTACATATGGAACAAATTTTGTATAATAAGATCGATCATCAATATAAATTCTATTTTATTGATTTTGAAGGCGACCCACAACTTACATTAGAAGAAAGAAAAGGAAAATTTCCCGTTGAAAAAGATCTAGCTTCATTTCTGAGAGCTTTAAGTTATATAAAATTTAATACTTTACTTAGATTTATTGAACACAAAATAATTCGAAAAGAGAAATATGAAGTACCTGAAGAAATTCTTTATAATCTTTACTTTAGGAGGGCTGCTAGACCTATAAGAAAAGTTCTTGATGTAGTTTTAAATGTTCTCAATATATGGGAATCGAAATTGATAGGAAAAATACTGAAAGCATTAGACCTAAATTATATTTTAATTACATACTTTTACATAGAAAGGGCGTTATATGAATTAAATTACGAGATTTTATTCCGCCCGAATAAAACAATTGTACCAATTTTAGGTTTAAAAGAAATAGTAGATAAAAGTTAATTTTTTATCATTTTTTACTTTCATTCAGGTTCTTCTTCTGCCGTTTTAGCAAATTCATATGAAAAATGAGATGATGAGCGTTCTACAGGGTGTACTTGCTTTTCATAAGCAGTTCTAATTTTACTTTGAGTTTCAATTTTTGATGAGATCCAATCTGGGTTAAATTCTCCTTGATTAAAAATCCTCCAAATGAAAGCTTCTACAAATTTAGAAGGACCAAATTTCTTATCAATTAATACATATTGTTCATCATCCTCAAATTTTCGGAAAAACCCAAGATTGTCACATAATTCTAATTTATAATCTATATCATCTAATTTGCCATTAATCCTAGCACAATCATTAATGAATCGAGCTAATTTTTCACCTAAATCTATTTGTTCTTCTTCTTCCCAATTCTCAACTAATTTTCTTAAGTAACTTCTTTTTACGATTATAAAATCTCGGTCATTTAGTGATTGGATTGAACCTTTTTGTTTTATGATATATTTTGACATTTCTAAATAATTTCGTATAAGATCGGCTTTAGATATCCCCAATTTTGCTTTAATTTTATCCAAATTGTCGTTTAATTCTTCATCAATTCTAACAGTTATGACACTTGTTGAATCTTTTAACTTATTCTTTCTATCTGGATTATTTTTTTTAGCTATTGATGATTTTTGGTGTGAATTTCTACTCAAATGTAATCCCTCAATACAATTTTAATTGTAATATTTGTAATAATTTGATAGTATATGTAATACAAGTAACTTATGAATATAAATGATTGTGTTTTGCTAATTCTGTCAAAAATTATAGGAAAGTAAATATACAATTTAGATTTATATTATAACCTGTTATTCTGAATATTGTATCTTATAATTGTTTTTAATCTAAAACCTTTTGAATTCAGAATCATAAATCTTATTATAGTTTTAGTTTAATAGATTATTAGAAATAGAATTTAAAATGTACAAAAAAAGTAATTATCGAGATTTAGAATAAAATGCTTTTTAGAATACATTGTCCGTTATTTTTTATATCTCAATTATAAAGTATAATTTTTAATAATTAATGAAAAACAAGGTAAATTCATAATAACTCACAAGATTTTTAGTATAATGGGATTTTTGTGGTATTTTTATTAGTTTTTAAAAAAAATTTTATTAAAATTAAAAATTACACACAAATAAACTTTGATTATCATTAAGAGCCAATTCAGTTAATAATTTAATTAGATGCTTTAAAAAATTGAAACCCCTGGCAAATCTTTAAGTTTAGAAACCCGTGAAAAATTTAATTTTGTCAAATGAATGCTTTATTAAATAAATAAACCCAAAAATAAAAATAAGATTTTATAAAATTCAAGATCAATTGTAATCATTGTAATCATCTGTAACTTTTTTATACAAATGCTACACGAGGTAAATATAAATATCGTCAAAAATATTGGTCTAGTGTATACAACCATAAGAATTTTATTAAGGGTTGGATAAAGAGTTATGGAAATTACACAAACAGGAATTTTAGAGGTAAATTTACATAATAAATCTGAATCTATTTCTATAGAATCAGATGAACAAATCGAAAAGATTGTTAAGGCTCTATCCTCACGAACAAGGCGTCATATATTACATCATATCCAAGAAGAACCAATGGATGTTTCAAATATTGCCGCTAATCTAAATATGACGGAAGCAAATATTTCCGCCCAAATCAAGAAACTTGAGGAAGCAGGATTAATAACATGTGATTATGCATCTGGGGATCATGGAGTACGTAAAATTTCTCGTTTAAAATTCAATAAACTCATAAT
>JBHLNL010000241.1:0-2707 GCA_048941605.1 Promethearchaeota archaeon
TAATTTCGAGTTGTTTATTTTTTGGATTAATTATTATTATTGTAAATTCAGTATCTCGGCTAAAAGCTACTGCATTATGCTGATGATAAAAATATTCTCTAATGTCCTTTCCTAGAGCAAGGGTCTTTTCTCTTAAAGTTAAAAAGAGATCTTTTAATTCAGGAAGTCCATCAGTTTCAAAAATTTGACTTTGGAAACTTAAATTTTTATAAGTTCCTTCCAGTTCTCCGTTTTTTATACTATCCTTTGATATAAAATTCAAATATTCAACTTTTTTTTCTAAGGATATTTTTTCATCATCTAAAGCTATATCTATTATTAATCGTTCTGAAACTGTTCCTTTTTTGAAGGTTTCAAAAATCTGATAACGATTTCCATTAGTTAATACACAAAAGGTAATATTATCCTCATACGCATAATTTGTTGCTTGAATTTGGAACTTTTGCTCCAATTTACTGCTTAATGGTTTTGCCTCAAGATAAATTTTCCTTCCATTAAACTTGAGAATATAATCTATATAGCCACCGCTTGAAGTTTTACAATTTCTTGAGATCTCGTTTACATCAAAAATATCCCAATCTAGAGCCTGTAACATAGGATCGATTAAGATTACTCTTGTATCCTCCTCATTAATATCTTTGGATTTCAGATGGTCTATCCTTTCACAAAGCGTCAATAGAAGTTTTTTATCTAAAGGCACCTTAAGGTATGCATAAAAATTCAGTCTTTTAAATTTGTGAGTTAAGATGGATTTTAGATTTTAAAATTTAATGTTATGCTTCTGGTATTAAAATTACAAAAGAATCTCCTTCAACCCATATTTTCCCATTGTAATTATTTAAAACACGTTCGACCAAAAGAAAGCCTAAAATTATTTCTTTTATTCTGCCATCCTTTTCTCTTTCTTTCTTAAATATCATTTCTTTTCCGATATTTAGAATATCCTTTTGAAAATCTATAAATTTAACCTTTATATAATTTTGGTCATCCTTTCGACTTCTAAATACAATTATTCTAATTTCTATTGTTGGATTTTTATTATATCTAATTGAACTTATAAGGATATTGACGAAAACATCCACTAGAAACTTATCCGCCTTTACATAAAGATCTTCGGTTGGTCGTTCCACTATTATATTGATTTTTTTATTTGAATAACTATTTCTAATGAATTCTATGACATCCTGAATAGCATCTGTTAAATTTACTGGCTCTATTAAACCAATTGATTCATTGAGTTTTGTTAATTTTTGTATTATATATATTAAAAGTTTTGCATTAATGCATTGATCTTTGATTTGATTTAATATTTCTGTTCTAGGTTTTAATAGAATTTGAGTACTTTGTGCTTGATATTCGTCTATTTGAGTTTGGATATTCTTTATCATATTTTGTATATCATTCACAAATAATTCTTTGTAAAAGTATTCTCTATCAAATTCTTGGTGGATTGTCTCCCTACTTATCCGTAAATTCTCTTCTGCCGATTTTCGAAGGATTACGTTTTTAAGAATATCAGAGATAATACTAAGTAATTCTAAATTTTCTTCGATCCAATAATCTTTGTATGTTAAATTATCAAAAAAAACAATTCCTTCTAAGATGCCATCAATTTTTACTGAAAATGTTAAAAAGTTTTTAACATTATAAATTTCAAGAAAAGATTTTAATTTTATTGCCAGTGTAGGAAGCTGCTCTACATTTTTAATTAATAGAAAATCAGTTGCTGTTAATTTCTCAAATAACCATGGAAAATTATTAATTTCCATTTTTTCTGGTAAATTAATTTGGGGATAAACTAACCTACCATACCACACGTAATTCCTTTTTATTGAATTAAACTTAGAATTAAAGATATAAAGATAACCGCGTGATGCGTTGATAAATTCACCAATGTCTCTCAATGAATCAACTATTGCTTGATTAAAATCTTTAATCCCAACAAATCTAGATACAATTCCAGTAATAATCGCTTTTAATTTGGTGATTTTCAATAATTCCTGTTCTATTCGTTTCTGTTCAGTTATATTTTGGCATATAATCTGATAAAATGTTTCATCACCAATTTCAACAAATGATGATTGCATGTTTACCCAAATCAGGTTCCCACTTTTTTGGTAAAATTGAATCTCCAAAGGAGGAAAAATTTTACCTCTTTCTTCATTTTTAAATCTTTTAAGAACATCTACCATATAATCTTGATGTATTATTGAAAGGTCCATAAATTTTCTTCCCATTAATTCTTCTCTAGTATATCCTAAAGTTTTTTCTAAAGCAGGATTAACATCGACTAGAGAACCCTTGGGGTCAATTAAAAGGATAGAAAAAGGTGAATCTTTGAAAAGATGCCGATATTTTATTTCTGAATGCTTTAATTTTATTTCTGCCTCTATTCTATTACTGATGTCTCGAATTATATATTGAATGAAGATTTGGCCTCCCATCTGGACTTCATTTACACTAATTTCCACCGGAATAAGATTACCAGAGTTATCAATAACCTCTAATCTTAGAGGAAAAGGATAGTTAAGTTGATCAAATACTTCCTCATTAAAATCTATATTAATAATTCCACTTAGGATTTGGCTTGAATGTATACCAATAAAATCTTCAAATGGTCGCTGAAATAGTTTCTCAGCTTCTTTGTTAGCATCCATTATTATTCCTGATTTTTTATCAATTATTAAAATAGCATCTCGAGCAGCTT
>JBHLNL010000123.1:0-10529 GCA_048941605.1 Promethearchaeota archaeon
ATTAGAAAAATAGAAAGGAAAAATGATTTTAATTTAAATTCGCTTCTAATAAATATGAGTTTTCAAATAGTCTGTACTGGCCCTAATTCTTTAATTTGATTTGTAAATTCAGTGATGACTTCTGCAAATCGTTTACCTTCAGAAGCGCTTACCCATTCAAGGCGAAATCTTTTATTAAGATTAAATATCTTTAATATTTCTTGAAAACGTTCAAAGCGATCTTTAGCAAATTCATTTCCTTTCAGATAATGACAGTCACCTATATGACATCCTGTGACAATTACGCCATCAATCCCATCTTTAAAGGCTTCTAATATGAAAGAGGGATCCACTCTTCCAGAGCACATGACACGTACTATTCTTATAGTAGAAGGATATTGAAATCGTGATACTCCAGCCAGATCTGCTCCAGCATAACTACACCAATTACAACAAAAACATAAAATGTTAGGATTAAAGTCTGCAACTTTTTTCTTCTTTTTAGCTTGACTAGTCATGATTATTCCATCTATTCTAATTTTTTTAATTAATTTTGGACTAATAGGGCTGAAATCATCGCGTTAATTTGTTCAAAACCAAAATGCTTTATAATTATAGTTGAATTTGGGCATTGAGCACCACATGTACCACACCCCTTACATAGAGCGGAATTGACGTGAGATTTCTTAATTTTGATGGTAAAATCCTCAAACACTCTTTCTTTCTCTATTAGTTCGATGGCATTAAATTGGCATACTTCTACACAACTTCCACAACCAATACAATTTTCTTCTATAACAGCCGCAACAAGACCTGAAGTCACTATCTTTTCAGAGCTTAGGATTTTAACTGCTTGAGCTGCCGCTCCATTCGCTTGAGCAATTGATTCTTTAATATTTTTAGGCGAATGAGCACAACCACATAAAAAAATACCATCCGTAGCAAAATCAATAGGTCTTAATTTAACATGGGCTTCCAAAAAGAATTTATCCTCATTAAGAGGAACTTTTAGCATCTTTGCTAAGTCTTCATTCTCTTTAACAGGTGCTACTAACCCTGTACTCAGTAAGATTAAATCAGGATTTATCTTAAGTTCTCCTAAATCAGGGTTATTAATCAGAATTTCCAACTTTTTATTTTTAAGACTTAATTCAGGAGGAATATTTTCATCAAATCTAACGAAAATAACTCCTTTTTCTCTTGCTTGGTTGTAATATTTTTCCTTGAATCCATAAGTCCTAATATCGCGATATAATATTATTATTTCTATATTTGGATTGATTTCCTTTGCTTTTAATCCATTTTTAATAGCTTCGGAACAACATATTCTACTGCAATAGGGATGTTCTTCATTTCTAGAACCAACACATTGAATCATAACTATTGAACTTAAATCTTTAACTTTATCTGGAGTTGTAAAGAGAAGTTTTTCAAATTCAGTTTGAGGAATTATTCTTTGATCTTTTCCAAAATTATATTCTTTTGGTTGATATTCTTCTGCTCCTGTAGCCACTATAATTATTCCGTGGTCGAGATCAACATTTTTATTATTTTTACCATGATTTATATTACTAGTAAAATTTCCAATATATCCTGACATGGAATTAATTTGAGCTTTTTTGAATACATGAATTAGCTGATTATTTTCAACATTTTCAATTAATTCTTGGAGATATTCTTGAACATCATCATTTTCTAAGGTTTGATAAATATTTTTTGCATATCCTCCTAAAGAGTCTTCCTTTTCAATGATGTATACTTCAAAGCCTTGAGATGCAAGATTTAATGCAGCGTTCATTCCTGAAACTCCTCCTCCTATTATCATCCCCCTACGAATTACATCAATTTCTTGTTCTTGTAATGGGATTAATTGGCTTGCTTTTGCTACTGACATTCTCAATAAGTCTTTTGATTTTGCTGTGGCATTTTCAGCTTCGTGCATATGAACCCATGAACATTGATCTCGAATATTAACCATTTCAAATAGGTATTTGTTTAAACCAACTTCTCTAATTGTAGCTTGAAATAATGATTCATGAGTTCTTGGAGTACATGAAGCAACTATAACTCTATTCAGTTGATTTGCTTCAATTTTTTCTTTAATACCAGTTTGCGTGTCTGCAGAGCAAGTATATAAGTTATGCTCAGCATAAACTACATTTGGTAAGGTTTTTACATATTCTACTACTTCTGGAACATTAACGACACCACCAATGTTTATTCCACAGTGACAGATAAATACCCCAATACGAGGTGGTTCATCACTTACGTCTAATTCTTCTGGAAGCTCCTTTTTTGAGATTAATTGGTTTCTTGCTTCTGATAATAGAACATTCACACATCCAGCAGCAGCGCTAGCTTCAATGACGGTTTCAGGAATATCTTTAGGTGCAGCAAAAGCTCCACAAACATAAATTCCTGGTCTCGAAGTCTCTACAGGATTAAAAGGATTAGTTTTGCAAAATCCATATTCATTAAACTCGATATTTAATTTTTGGCCTAATTCTTTTGCTTTTTTATTAGGTTGCATTCCTACTGAAAGAATAACTAAGTTAAACACTTCTTCAACAATGCTTCCATCTTCTGTTTCATAATATACTTTTAAATCTTTAGTATCGGGGATTTCTTTAATAGTAGATATTCTACGTCTAATATATCTAATACCATATTCATTTCTAGCTCGTTCAATATATTTATCAAAATCTTTACCATATGCTCGGATGTCCATTGTAAAAATAGTAGGTTCTACAATGCTCATATGTTCCTTAGCAATAACCGCTTCTTTCGTAGTATACATACAACAAACTGACGAGCAGTATTCAATACCATGTTGTTTATCTCTTGACCCAATACATTGCAAAAATGCAATTTTTCTTGGGATAATTCCATCAGAAGGGCGTAGTATTAATCCAGCATGAGGACCACTAGCACTTAAAATGCGTTCAAATTCAGTACTAGTAATTACATTCAAATGTTTACCATAACCGAGTTGATTTAAAGGAGTAGGATCATATTCATCAAATCCAATTGCTAGTATTACTGCTCCTACATTTAGCTGAACTTTTCTGTCTTTAAGTTCATAATCTATCGCATTAGCCTTACATATCCCTTCGCATACTCCACACCCTATACATTTATCTTTATTAATTGAGAAAACCAACGGAACAGCTTGGGGAAATTTTACCGAAATTGCAGTTTTGTTTGAGAGACCTTTATTGAATGTATCAATTGCTTCTATAGGGCATTTTTGAGCACATTGACCACAACCAGTGCATTTATTTTGATCTAAATAGAGTGTTTTTTGAGTTAAATCAACCGTAAAATTTCCAGATTCTCCTTCAATTTTATCTATAGTTGAATTTATCAATATATTAATATTCTCATGACGACCAGTTTGTACTAGTTTTGGAGCAAGAATGCAAATAGCACAATCATTAGTTGGAAATGTCTTATCTAATTGAGACATAACTCCTCCTATACTTGTTGTGGATTCAGCTAGATATACCTTATATCCGGAATCTGCTAAATCTATAGAGCTCTGGATTCCAGCAATTCCTCCTCCTATAACTAAGACAGCACCAACTTTCTCCATTACTCACCCTCCCTAATTGATATGAATGTTGGAATTTCTTCATGTATTTCATCAAGATCAACTAACCCTCTTTGTCTTAGGGTAACAATGTGATTTAATACTTCGTTTGATTTAACTTGTAATTCTTTAGATATTTCTGGGACAGATTTACCCACTTTTTTAATTATTTGCAGTATTTTATGACGAATGAATTCATTATTCAAACTATCATCAAGGATTTCTTCAAATTCATCTTTTGGTATTATTTCATTATATACATTACCTTCAGTAGTAATTAATCTTTCTCTACTGACTAGTGTTCTAAGTCTAGAGTCAGTTAATACAGATTTAATTGTATCAAAATCTATAGATAATTGTTTTCTTAATTTTTTATTTTTTAAGGGTGAAGGACCTAAATTAGTAATATGTTCATTAAATTCATTTACTAGTTGAGCAAATCTATTACCTTCAGAAGCGGAAACCCAATCTAAACGAAAACGATCTGAAAATCCAATGTAATTTAATAGCTTACTGAGCATATTCATTTTCATTTCTGCTTCATAATTACCGCTAATATAATGGCAATCTCCGGGGTGACAACCTAATACGAGTACACCATCAATATTTTTTGAGAAAGCTTCAGCTACAAATAATGGATCCACTCTACCACTACACATAACTCTAATAATTCTAATGTTAGGAGAATATTGTATTCTACTTACACCAGCAAGATCAGCTCCTGCATAAGAACACCAATTACATAAAAAGCCTAATATTTTGGGTTTGAATGTCAAGTACTTATTCTCCTCCATAAGCAATAATTTCTGATAAAATTTGCTCATTTGTAAAATGGTAGACAGTTATAGCATTTTCAGGACAGCTTGCACCACACACACCGCATCCCTTGCAAAGCAATTTGTTTATAACTACTTTATCTTCTTCGTTCTTTGAAATAGCGTTATATGGGCAAAGCTTTATACAAACTTTACATCCCGCACATAATTCACTGTTTACTTCTGCAACTAATCCAGAAGCAATAATATCTTCTGAGCTTAAAAATCTGCTTGCTCTCCCTGCAGCTCCATTTGCTTGAGTTATTGATTCTTGAATATGTTTCGGCCAATGAGCACACCCACATAAGAATATCCCATCAGTAGCAAAATCTACTGGTCTAAGTTTAGCATGCGCTTCTAAGAAGAAACCATGCCTATCTAAAGGTACTTTAAGCATTTTTGCTAATATTCCTGAATTGTCTGCAGGAATCATAGGAGGGGATAAAAGAATTAAATCTGTTTCAAATGTAATAATATCCTGCAAATTAGTGTCAAATACTTCTATCCCATATTTTTCAGGTTTATTGGTTAATTTTGTAATTTTTGGTGGTTTTTTTATATCATATCTCAGGAGTATTGCATCTCTTCTTCTGTCAAAAAGATATTCTTCGAATTCCTTTTTAGCCATCTGAAAATCTCTATAAAGCACAATCATTTCTAGATCTGGCTTCAACTCTTTTAAGATATTCATGTTTTTAATAGCAGTTGCGCAACATATATTTGAACAATATGTAATACCTTCTTTTTCTCGTGCATTTACACACAAAATTGTTGCAACACGCTTAATATTATCAAGCCAAGAGTGATCTTTTTTAACCAACAGGTTTTCTAATTCCATTTCCGTCATAACATTGCTATTCGTATCGCTATATTGGCTATATCCAACAGGTTTTAATTCTTGACCTCCAGTAGCAACAATAATAACACCAACTTTTAATTCACTAACTTGATTTTTAGCATCAATTACAGAAACTTCATAATTACCAAGATAACCTTTTATATCTTTTACTTGAGATTGTAAATTAACTTGAATATTCTCATTTTTCTTAACGTTTTCTTTTATCTCATTTAAGAATTTTGAAGCATCTTCTTGAGTTGGATAAAGTAGATATAGATTATTCAAAATTCCTCCTAAAATCTTCTCTTTTTCTACAAGATATACTATGTATCCTTGGTTAGCAATATTCAAGGCAGCAGTCATTCCAGATATACCACCACCAATTATTAATGCTTTTGGGATAACTGATAATTTTGGTTCTTGATGAGATTTTAATAATCTAGATTTAGCAACAGTCATTTCGATTAAATCTATAGCTTTCTCAGTAGCCAGCTCCTTCTCTGTCATATGAACCCATGAACACTGATCACGTATGTTTGCCATTTCAAATAAGTACTTATTCAATCCTGCTTCTTGACAAGTTTCTTGAAATAGTGATTCGTGTGTCCGTGGGGTGCAAGATGCAACAATAAATCTGTTTAAATTATGTTCAGCAATTACTTCTTTAATTCGTTGTTGAGAATCACTAGAACAGGAATATAAATTGTCTTCGCAAAATACCACGTTAGGTAATGACTTTAAATGTTCTACGACTTGAGTGATATCAATATATTTTCCGATATTAATTCCACAATGGCAGATAAGTACACCAATTCTAGGTTCTTCTGTAATGTCAACTGCTTTTTCTGGTATATCAAATACTTTTTCTTGTATTTGAGTATATTTTGCAGAACTGAGTAAAGCGGCTACTTGTGAAGCAACTCCACTTGCATCAGCTACAGTTTCTGGTATGTCCATCGGACCTTGACAAAATCCAGCTAAAAATACACCTTTTTTCGATGATATCGATTTAGTAAAGTGATTCATTTCCTTAAAGAAATTATAATCATCTAAGTTAATGTCTATGATACTTGCTAGCTTTTTGGTTCCGTTAGAGGGAACTAGAGGTGTGGCTAAAACTACCAGATTTGCTCGAAAAGTATTAAGTAATCCAGACTGTAAATCTTCATAATGAATAATTAAATCTTTAGTATCAGGATCTTCAATAATTTTACTAACTTTAGTATGAAAATATTTTACTCCATATTCATCTTGAGCTTTTTGAGTAAATTCATAGAAATTTTTCCCATATGCTCTAATATCATGTCTAAAAACGAAACATTTAGAACTTTCTGAATGTTCTGTTGTGATTATTGCTTCTTTAGCAGCATACATACAGCATACACTTGAGCAGTAAGGGACTCTTTGCTGTAAATCTCTTGAACCGGCACACTGAATAAAGGCTATTTTTTCTGGTTCTTTTTTATCACTAGGACGTAATACATGTCCACCAAATGGTCCAGAGGCACATAAAATTCTCTCATATTCTAAGCCATTTACTACATTTTCATATTGATATCCCCATCTAGAGGTTAATTCTTCTCCAAACATATCAAACCCTGTTGCCACTACAATTGCTCCAACATTTAATTCGACTTCTTGTTGTTTCTGTTCAAAATCTATTGCCTCCGCTTTACAAACTTTCTGACATACTCCACATACATCTCTAGTTAATTTTAAACACATTTCAGGATCAATTAGATAGATAGGAGGGACAGCTTGAGGAAATGGGATATAAATTGATCTTCTTTTTCCCAAATTCATATCAAAAAGGTTAGGAGCTTCAATCTTGGGACATTTACTGGCACAATCTCCACATCCTTTACACAGATCTTCATTTACATAACGTGGTTTTTTAAGCACAACAACTTTAAATCCTCCTGGTTTTCCTTCAACTTTTTGGACTTCATGATAAGTCATAAGTTCAATATTAGGATTTCTGAATACTTCAACCATTTTTGGTGCTAAAATGCATAAACTACAATCTAATGTAGGGAAAGTCTTATCTAGTTGAGCCATCCTACCACCAATAGATGGAGTTTTCTCAACTAAATAAACTCTGAATCCTAATTCAGTTAAGTCAAGAGATGTTTGAATTCCGGCTATACCTCCTCCAATAACTAAAACTGATCCTTCCACTAATTCTCTACCTCCGAATTTTCATCAAAATCTACTATATCTATCATATCTACCAAAAATTCTGCGAAATCTATAATTTCAATTGATGAGAAATCATCATAATCTTTTTTTACACAATTCAAATGCATACGGCATTTTGGACATGAAGTGATCATTTTTATTCCAACAGCTTTAGCTTCTGAAAGGCGTTTAAATCTAAGAGCTTTAGATCTCTCATTGCAGTTCATCCAAGAATTAACTCCACAGCAATACGAATTTCCTTTATTATGTTCCATTTCCTTAAACTCATAACCTATTCCTTTTAGATGTTGAAATATTTCTCTAACATTTTCCATTATTTTGCTTTCTTTTGGTAAATATCTACTTAATCTACAAGGATCATGATATGTGAAAGGTATAATTTCACTAGATTTACCTGGATTCTTAAATTGAACTTTTCCTTGCTTCCAATTCTTAAAAATATATTCAATTATATGTTTAACTTCAAATTTATTATTAAAATCTTCAAATAGTTTTGGATAATCAATTTTAAAGGTTCTATAACATTCAGCACAAGCGGTAATAATTGTCGAGGCTCCTGTATCTTCTAGTCTCTTAACGTTCTTCTTTGCTAATTTAATAAAAACATCGAATTTTCCTTGACCCCAATACAAATCATGACCGCAGCAAATTTCTTCTTTAAGAACTACTATTGGTTCTTTTTCAATCTGGCACAATATTTTTAAAGTGCTTTCTGCTATAGAATATGAATTTTCAAACTCAAAATTAAAAAATGGTAAACATCCTACATAATATAGAACGTTTCCTTTATCTGAAATTTTACAACCTTCTGGAATCCACTCAAGAGGTCTATTAATTTCAATATTATCTTGAATCATAATTTCAGACATCATAGGATAAATGCCCTTATGAGCAATGGAACGATCAATATTTTGCTTTTCTTCCGTAAGCATTTTATATCTAGCTATTCGGACGATATCTGCAAAATTTATGCTTTTTGGGCACATTTGAAGGCAACTATTGCACATTAGACAGTCCCATAAAACCCCGCTCTTAATAACATCATCTTCAAAACCCTCTAATATCATTTCAATAATTCTACTAGGTGTAAATTTCTGAACTTTACTGATTTGACATACACCCGAGCAACGGGCACATTGATAGCATCTTTTTAATAAATTACTTAAATCTGACTCAAATATTTTTTTCAAATATTCATAATTTTCATCAGAATCTGGTTTTAATTTATTTGACTTTTCAATTTCAGTTATGGTTGTCACTCCTCTCTTTTTCTTTTTTTAATTCAATTGATTTACAATTTTTTCTCTTAGTACCAGCAATTCTTTCTAATAAGGGCTGTCCCGGTTTAACTTCTTCTAAGCTTTTAGATTCTATTAATCCTGCTTTAATTGCTTCTTTATAGAGTTTTTCACCCTTTTTATTTCGAGTAATGACAGTAGACCAACCACTAGGGGATCCTATTGATCCTACAGAAATATCAGCATAATCAGCAGTTAAGTCTTCACAATAATGACAATTGTGGCGAGCGTAGGATTTAACTTCGTTCAATGGTACATTTAAATCTTCACCAGAATTTAAGTAAATGATAAATTTACCACCACTTATGTCCATTTTCCTAACTTTATTAAAATCTATTTGAAATTTTTCATTAATTAAGTCAAGGACACCTTTATAAGGAAAAGATTCCATACAAAAAAGTCCTATTCTATATTTTATATTTTTGAAAAATGGTAATCCACTTGGATATAAATTACCTTTTTCTAATGCATTAATCATACAAGGAACGCCTACAACTGCGAGGTTCGCGTACTTTTTTGTTTCATCTATAATACTTAAAGTTGAGGCATTAGCGTATTTAGTACCACTAGTTCTGTATAAATCTTTAACATCTTCTATTACTATAGGCTCTGGTTTCCATAATTCCTTCGAATGCTGTACTGCTACAACTGCATCAACTATTTTATTCTTGAGTAAATATTCAAGTAAAGAAGTAACTATCCCTCCATCTTGTCTTACCTTTTTAATATCATCTTTAGTAGTACTCGCGGAATATGTATTAATATAACCATTAATTTGTTCTGAGAACTTTAAGGATTTATCAAGTTTATTTACATTTTTACCCACTTGTTCGATTGAAAATGATCTCGGACAAACAGTAAAACATAACCCGCACTTCATACAAATTTCATTATCTATCTCCAAAGTATCTGCTGTCACTGCAATTGCATTTACAGGACAAACTGACGAGCACCAGCCGCATTGACAGCATACTTCAGAATTAAACACAATAGAAACTGGTTCAAAGTAATGTTCAATGAAATCATCAGGGAGATCTTTGGCCTGATATCGATAAAAAAACTCCTTTTCTTCAACTTCTTTATCTTTCCCCTTTACTTTTTTAATAACAGTCTTAGTTTTTATTTCGACTAGTTCTTCGATATATCCCTGTTCTTTGAGATAAATAACATCACGAATTACATTTTCTGGGGGAAAATCTTTTAGACTTTTTGCTATTTCCTCTAAAAATAATGCCTCCTTACCTTTTAATAATTCTATTACTAATTTACGCTCTGTTTCTGCATCGATCATGGCATCGAGAATTTCATAGAATTCTTCCTCGGAATATTTTCCTATTTCCAAAATTTCATCTTTAGCTTCAAAAAAAGCTCGAATTTGAAAATTTTCAACTGCCTTATAGGTAGCATCCATTAAATTTTTTGGAGATACATTATTGAAATTTAAAATTTTTGAAATTTGAACCATATTTCCATCCTTTTGGATTACATTTAAAATTCTTTAATTTTTGATTGAATATTATTTAAAAACCCCTTCCCTTGCAAGGTTAGTCTTCCTATAACTAAAATTTGTTTATAGGCATCATTCCGCAGGGGTAGTTATAACTTGTTTTTTTTTGACTTTCGTTTCTTCATCTATCAGTTTAAGCGGATTTGGACCAGCATTTTTTACTTTTTCTAAAGCATCTTCCACACTTTTTACAAACTTTTCTGATTCTGCTCCACTTAACCAATACAGATTTATTCTATTTTCTCCGAAACCCCTGGAGTTTAAGATTCTATTTGCTAATTCAACATGTCTTTCGGCTGTAAAA
>JBHLNL010000242.1:0-2628 GCA_048941605.1 Promethearchaeota archaeon
CTACTGGTAATACGCATCCTAGCCCTGCTCCACTTGCTACTCTTGATATTACAAGCATTATATATGAATTAGAAAAAGCGGTTAGAATCATCCCGATAGTCCATGATAGCGCCCCAACCATTATTACATTCTTTCTGTTGATTCGATCAGTGTAATATCCCCAAAGTAAGGCAAAGAAAGCACTTATTAATACAAAAAAAGCATCTGGAATTGCGATTAGTGCTTCTGGGATGTTAAAATCGTCCTGTATTGCTACATAACTTGGAATAAGCATATTAGCACACGCAGTTGATACAAAAAGTAATAACATAACTAATATGATTGGTGCCAGATCCTTGAATTTCACTGTTGTAAGTTGAAACCGTCCAATAAGCAATAACCACTATAATGTAATTATAATAAATAGCATTTGAAACTTAAAAAAACTTACAGAGGGTAGTTATTATGAATAATAATATTCTAGTGCGGCTTCAACATGAAGTTCTATTGTATCAAGCAATTTATAATTTGTATCCTTTTGGGTCAATATTAATGGTAATTCTGTACAACCTAAAATAACACCGTCTACTTGATAATTAGAAATAATTTGAAGCACTTTGTCTTTAGATTCTTGCCTAAAAAAGCCAATGACAAGTTCATCAAAAATTATTTTATCTATAACATCTTGTTCATTGTTTGAGGGAGTTATTACTTCAATACCTAATTTTTTGCAGTAATTGTGGTAAAAAGTATTTTGCATGGTGAATTTAATTCCTAGTAACAATAATTTTTTCATCTCTTCCTGTCTTGCTTTTTCTGCTGTAGCTTTTACTATACTCAAAATTGGTACTTTTGATAATTTCTCCAAATCATTATATACAGCATGAGGAGAATTTGCAGCCATAATAATAAATGTTGCCCCAGCTTTTTCTAATGAATTAATTCCACTCATAAGATAGTCTATATATTTCGCTCTTTCATCACTCAATTCATAATCAATTACTTTTTGGAAATTTAAACTAAATATTATCACTTCAGGGTAATTAAAATCATTGAATTTCTCATAGTATTTCTGAAGAAGTAAATCATAATATTTAATTGTTGATTCGTAAGATATTCCGCCTAAAATACCAATCCTATTCACTTGATTTAAACCTCCTCTCCCACTCAATTCTCATAACAATTTTTTTTACATCTTTTAAATGATCTGTTGCTAATATCCCATGTAGATGATCAATTTCATGTTGTACTAATTCTGAAAGATCATCAGAGAAGTCTTCAAAAACCATATTTCCATTTTCATCTTGGAACTCAACTTTTATAGTTTTATATCTTTCAATCTCGACAAAGAAGGCAAGATCAAAACTATAGCAACTATCCCAAACCTTTACTATATCTTCACTTTTCCATGTAATCTTAGGATTCACCATATAAAATTTTCGTTCAGGCAATTGATAATAAATCAATTTCTTTAATATACCAATTTGAGGTGCTGCAAGTGCTCTGCCTAGTTTTTTGCTTTCTTGAAGATTAGTTAGTGTATCCTTAAGATCCTTTAATGCTTGGGCAAAATCTAAATTAAAATCTTCTATTTCATAAGATTTTTCTCTTAATTTTGGATTACCAAGTATTAATACTTCTTTAATTGCCATAATTGTTCATAATAAGTATACTCTTTTATGCCTTATCACTATAGGTAGGTATTTAAAATAGTAAAAATTAGCTAAAAATTTCTAGAAATCAATTTCTTATGAATAACTATAATGACTGCAATAAAAGATACAATAATCAGGGAAAGGATTATATAACATACTAAAATTACTTCATCTCCTCGGTTATAATTAATACAATTGTTATTATCAAAAAAATTTCCATGACAATTATCTTCCCATATGCATTTACCATTTCCTATTAATCTATTTCCAGAAATAGTATTATAATCACTATAACATAGGTAAATTCCAACAGTATTAATTCTATTATTAGTAACTGCAATATTTCCAGTAATGGTGTTATTATCACTATAAAGTATTGCAATTCCATATCCAGAATTATAGGTTATATTATTTCTTGTAATGTTGTTATATTTACAATTATGTATTCTTATTCCCTCGACATTATTATTATCTGCGATATTACTCGAAATGATACTATTATTACATCTATACAAAATTATACCGTTACGTTTGTTATTAGGTACCATATTCCCCAAAATGGTGGTGTTATAACTATAGTCTGCCCTTATTCCATTATCATTAAATGAACAATTATTATTAATTAGTTGGGAATTATTTACATTCTCTAATTTTATTCCGGCTTGACTTAAAAGCTCAGCTGAATTTGTGAGACTGCAATTTTCAATTCTAAAATATACATTCGAGTTTTCAATCCAGATGCAACTTCCCACACTCCCACCATCGATTACATAATCCTCTATAACATAAGGCTCAGAATAGGTGCCATTCCCCGTGCATATGTCCAAATCTTTAGCAACAGACCAATTACGATCTGGATTAGTATCATCAATATGTATATGCCCAGAAATTTTTGAATTTCTCAGATTTCCATTATTCAAATTAATTTTATTATTATTTTCTAAGCTATTATCATTATAACCATCATTTAAATTGATCTGATTGTTGAATAGAT
>JBHLNL010000243.1:0-2626 GCA_048941605.1 Promethearchaeota archaeon
ATGCTCACTGATATCTCTAAAACAGAAAAAAAATCTGAATGGAAAGGATCTAAAGCGAGAGAAGAAATAAAAGATAAAGGTAAACTTGAAGAATTTAAAGAAAAAGAAGCTGAAAAGAAAAAAGAAATTTTAGATATTGAACCAATAGTGGAGAAAAAGTTAAAAAAATCTAAGGAAAAAAAAGAAGTTAAACCTCTTCCTGAAGATGTAAAAGAACAAATGGTTTATTACATTGAGTATAATGATATTCAACTTAATAAAAAAGTTCTGGCCGAAAGATTAAATGAAATTTCTAAATCCACCAAGGATCCACGATATGAATATGATATCGCTTTTAAGAAGGAAGTAAATATAAAATTAGAAGCAATAGCAACCTTAATAAGCGAATTGAAGCAAAATGAAAATGTTATTAAGCAGAATTTAGAGGAACCCTTTATTGTTCAAAGGATAACAAATGATATCGACACTAAAATATTTCAACTTGAAAACTTGGCACGAGAACATAAATTACACAAAGTAGATAGAGAATCTTTTGAAAAATTAAGAGATAAATATAAACAGGAAAAATCTGACTTAGAAAATGAGAGAGATGACTTAATTGCAGGAATGAAGTTATGGATTCAAGATCTGAAATTAGAAAAGGCGGAGTTATCGGGAGAACGAAAACTTAACAAAGGTAGATTTCATGCGAAAGAAATTTCAGAAGAGGATTTTAAAGAAAATGATAAGAATTTTGATTTGAGACTTAAAAAGATTAATACAAAAATCGAAACATTAGAAAAATTGACAAAATAAGCTTTTTTAAAAAAATTTTTTTATAAAGATATATTAAAAAAATTGATTTATTATGAGAAATAAAATTATTGCAATTATTATTTTATTAATAGCTTTATCCCTTTTAGCAATTGGAATTATCCATGGTCAACATCTTAATTTAATTTCAATTTATGAACAAATGATAGCAATTCCTTAGTATTCCCATTTTCCTTTTTTAGTTACAATTGAATCATCTAAAAAGCCCTTCTTTTGAAATATCTTTTCTTGTGACTTTCTATATTTATTAGATAGGTTATAGTGAACTTTACATAGATAAATCTTATGAAGGGAATTTACATTAAATTTTAAGCCTGCCTTTTCAACAAATTTTTTCCAAGAATTCTCTGAAAGCGAACGAATAGCAATTTCGCTACAATCTTTTATGGAACATTGTTTTTCTTTGCCTACTCTGATTAGATCTCTTTTATCTCTAAGCTCCTTTGGAAGTTTCATTGTTAAACACTTGCTAAAAACTTTATTAGAATAAAATATTATGTTTTCTAAATAATCAATATCTTAAAATTTTTGCTAAAACTAATGGATACACCAAACTTGATATTTGATCCTAATTTAATTAAAAAAGCTTTATATCCCTGTGATTCATCATTACGTATTACTATTAAAGACGATTTTTTTACAAGAGCAGCTGTTCTTTTTTCAATCATTCCATATGAAGAAAAACCATATGAATTAATATTAATCCATAGATCAAATAAGGGAACCCGCCATAGAGGGGAAATGTCGTTTCCAGGAGGAAAATTTGATCCTCTTTTAGATAAATCTATTAAAGATACTGCATTAAGAGAAACAGAAGAAGAAATAGGTGTACCACGGGAGAATATTAGCATTTTGGGATGTTTAGATGACTTTCCAACAATGACAAGATATATTATCACACCTTTTTTAGGACTTATCAATAAAAATCAAACTCTAGTTAAGGATGATAGAGAAGTTCAAAGAATCTTAAAAATTCCAATTAATTTTTTCACAAGTAAGATTAATTTTAGAGAACAAGCCGTTGATATTGAAGATAGGAAATTTCCCATCTTTTATTTTAATTATATTGATGATAAAAGCAAACAAAACTATACAATTTGGGGAGCTACTGCGTTTTTAATTGTAACATTTATAGAGAAGATTTATGGATTCACAATGTCAGAGTTAGGATTAAAACGTTTTAAGCTCGAGAAGATCAAGCATTTGAAAGAATATATTAAATACAGAGACCAGATTACCAGTAAATTTTAGTTTTTTATTTTCTAATTTTTTCTGATTTAGAAATATAATCAGGGCAATTTTTACAATTTGGAATTTTACATAGAAATTGTATTTTTGGAAGCGTGCATAATGGAAAAAGAGGGCACTCAATTAAATTCAAAGTAATTGGTAATTCTATTTCACCACTCATATATAATCAATATCTTAAATAAAATTCTTTTAAGAAGACTAACCATTAGATATTTATAAAGAAAAAAACAGTTCAAATTTAGTAATTCTCGTTATAAATTATTTTTACTTTGAAGAGGTTATTTCATAAGAGTTAGTAATATCTACATTATATTTTTATCACTACAATTATGAAAATTTAATAATTTGTTGATGAATAGTTAACATAAACTTCAATTATAATCCGAAATTGAATATTATAACTATACTATAAAAAACAATTGACATAAGATGAAATATCGAAAAATGGGATCCCTTAATTGGGATGTGTCTGTTTTGGGATTTGGTGCCATGCGTCTTCCTATGATTGATCAAACAACGGTTAATGAAGAAGAAGCTATTAAAATGATCCGCTATGCAATTG
>JBHLNL010000124.1:0-10264 GCA_048941605.1 Promethearchaeota archaeon
TCAATTATTTATGAAAGAACTAATAAATTTAGTTCTGTTATGATAAGTTCTTTTATAATCATTCAAATATTCTTTGGTTCAGTCGTTTCAACAATCTTGGGATTTGGTTCAATTGTTAAACTACTCTATATTTAATCTGATTTAATAAAACTTTTGAAATTTTTATCAAGCATCATTAAAAGTAATTGAATAACTCTGCAAGTTTCTAATAGGATCTGGGGATCTACTTTATCAGGTGTATCTTCAACACTATGAGCATAATTAGCAGCAGCTCTAGTAGTAATATCAATAGAATCAAATTTTCTTAAATGGAAAGGAATTGAATCTGTGTGAGCTCCAAGTGAGACACATTTATAAATCTTTATGAGATTTATTCCTGTAAGAACACATCCAAATAAAATTTTCAATAATTTTTTCTCCTACCATCCTTGTTTTTTCTGCAATTCTCTCATCGAATAAATCTGGATGAAAGTAATAAGGATTATGAGTTTCTGGATGAAATTGAAGGGCAAAAATAGGTTTTTCGTTATGTTTCATATACTGTATCATTTTGTAACCTAATGTTCGGGAAGTACTAAGAATCTTGAAATTTTTTTGAATTTTACAATCATTTGGAGAAACAAAATCAAGGTGATGAACATTAACAGGAATGTTTTTTTGAGTAATTAATTCATCTGTTTCATTTAGTACAATAAAAATAATTCTCCCGTCTAATCCAATGATTCTCATCCTGCTTATTTGTGCTTCAAATGCATAAGCAACCAAATGAAATCCAAAGCAGAGTGCAAGAATTGGAATTTGATCAGTTTCCTGAATTAATTCTAATATAGGATTAAATCTTTTTTTTAATCTATCATCATAATAAAAACTTGAAACATTTAATTCAGAGCCAGAGAGAATAATTCCTATACATTTTTCCACTATATCTTTCTTAAAATGAGTAAAATGAATTATTTTTAACTCTACTGGTGCTATGCAATCATTTATAATGGTTTCTATTCGTATTATTCTCTCTGTTGGAAAACCCCGAGAATAATTGTCTATAAGAAGAATTTGATTTTCTTTTTCATTTTTAATAATATTTTCTTCAACCATTAATATTCTCCTCTAATGATTTATAGGAAATTTTTAATTAACATATCAGAGGGGTAATATGTATAGGCTTCTGTTTCTCTTCCATCGTCTAATTTTACTTTTACTAAAATTCTATGATATAATTCTCCTTCGCCTTCAATCATATCAATTTGATTAATGATAGATTGTTCAATATCATAATATATCTCTCCTCCAACCTTAGAATTATCATCTTGAATAATAAAAGGGAATCCCAAGGAAGGAGGTTCCACTTTTCTATAATTTAATAAAGTAGCTTTTTCATACTTTAATCCTCTTAGGATATAATTCCGGCTTTGTCCATGTTGTAATGTGCCATAAACAAAGATTTTATTACATTTATGTTTTTTATTGAAATCTCTATCCATTTTCTTAATTATTTTGTTATTTTTGATTAGATGAAAAAGTTTCCAAACAATCTATCCATTAATGATTCTGATTCAGATTGTCCTCTTAATACACGATCACTTTCTCTTAATGGTATTCTAAGATTCTGTACTACAAGATTATTAATAACTCGTATCCCATTGAAATTAGTAACCATCCCATCAATATCATCATAGGAAAAATCGTATCTTGCTTCTAAAGTTCCTCGAACTTGCGTACCAGCATTGATTTTATACCGATTTCCTCTCCGATCAGTCACAATCCTAGGCTCTACTAATTCTATAAGTACATATGCTTTTCCTTGCTGTCTCAGTTTCTCAATTTTCCGCGTTTGATATTCAATATTAAGTTCTTTTTGAGATTCATCAATTTGAAGTTTTCTATCGGGTAGATTTTTGATTTTAATACTTAAATAATCTTGAAATCTCTTTGTTTCCGTTACCCACCTTGAAATGCTTGTTTCTAATGACTCACTTGTTCCATTATATCTCCTGAAAATACCTTTAGAGCCATTTGCTATTGCATTTTCGACATTATCTATATGATATGGATCTTGAATAATTTCACCAGTTAATTGGAGCTCCATAGCGTGAACGGCAGAAACACAACAAAGATAAGCTAAATCGAGTAAATCCTCAGTATTATATTGTACGTCAATTACTCGAATTTCTATTCGATTTCTTGAGGGTAATTCATCAGTATCATCGCTAATATTAGTAAATGGACCTCGTGGAGTGATATCTACTAAACGATCTCCACGATTATTAGAAATGACTTTCTTGGAAAATTCATCTTCTTCAAATCCGATTTTGAGTTTATATCTCATTCGACCGTAATATCGCATAGGAATCAATGCTGGACGATTTTCAGGAATCTCTATCAATGCAAATCCATTTGATTTAAGAACAGTACTATTTGCACATCGGTTACTAGCAATATTATTCCAATTTCCTCTATATACATGCGAATTAGCAGAAATTCCAATTATTTCTGGAAGATAATTCCATAAGTAATTATAAACAACTCTCATCTCTTCAGGAGTCATCAATCCACCCTTCTTTTGAACAGAAACATTAATATGGGTTCCACAAATCGGATTTGGATCACTCTGTATTGGATGAAGACTCTGAGCAAGTATCTTAACTCCAAGTTGTTTTGCTGCTTCAGTCAATAATTTCCTTCCTTCTTTTATTGCTTGTTCCAATGAAGAGGGAGGTAGTGGTAGAGTTACATACTCTATTTGTGAAGGTGAAGGTTCAGCATCTAATCCTCGGATTTTAACCTGAAGAGAACTAAGAAATTTTTGATCTTTTTCAAGAATCTCGGCAGATTTTACCATTATGTCATCTGCAACTTTTGCCAACCTTCCATTTTTATTAATGATAAGAAATTCCTCTTCAATCCCACACAATACTTGGTACTCTTTATAAATATCTGAATCAATTTCTTCTCTTTTTTCATGAAATAACATGCAAAATAACGCCTGCTTATTTAATTAATCTCTAAATTAATAAAAAGTAAGTATTATTATAAAATTATTAAACTTTTTTTTTATAAATACTAATTAAACATCTCCATAAAAGCCCCTAAGCGAGTTTTAACTTGCTCTACATTCTCACCTATTTTATTGAAATTTAGAGCTATACATGGAATTTCCATTTCTCGACGAATTTTTTCCTTTAACATTGTAAAACAGTTGGATATTGAATGGCATCCAAAAAGCTGAATAAAAACAAGACCATCAGCATTTAACTTTTTTGCAATCCTCATATAAGAATTCGATAAAGCATCATTATCACACCCTATTCCATTTACAGTCGCATTCATTAAATAGTGAGCATACGCTTCTACCGGATCAGATATTTTATTTATAGGGATATCTTCTAAAAGCAATAGCATATCCCAATCAGCATATAGTGCCCGACCTCCTAATTCATATATTATTTCATGACTTTTTGGTTCCCACCCGCCAAACATAGGAGTAATTAAGATACGCGGCATATTACTTACATCTATACCGATTCTATTTTTGATTCTCTCTTTCATTTCGTGTACTAATGATGCCATATTATCCCGATATCGAACTGCATTAGAATTATAGTCCTGAAAACTATTGTTTAATATCACTAATATTTCACTAAACGTAGCGGGATTGCATGGATAAAATTCAGATGAGCTTATTTCATAAAGCACAGTTTTATAATATTTTCTTATATCGTTAGCAACTTGAAAATGAGTTCGTAGAATATTTCTGTCATAACTATTTCCACTTACTTTTTCTAGTTCTCTAACAGCGTCATAAAGATTTTCAGTTAATAATTCTAATGCATTCCCGATGTTTCTTGGTGGGACATCGATCCAAATCTGTTTAGCTGGATTTGCGACTGTTTTCAATGATTCTAAATATTTATTCCAAGCACTACATCGAATAGTATAATTCAATGTAGCTTCTACATTCTTTCCTTTACTTACATGCATTCCATAGAGAGACTTAATTCCATAACAAAAGTCAGTTGGAACACCATTTTCTATCCCTAGATCATACATCTCATTATATTTTTTATTTACTGTATCTATTACATTTTCAATAATTTCATCTATAATCTTGTTTACATCACCAATACCAAGATTTTTTATAAACCCTAAAAAGTTAGCTACATTTTTCCAGCCAAAAATATTTGATGCACTTCCTAGATAAGTCAAATATTTGTGCATTTCAAAGTTATGCATTCTAATTGGAAAAACAGGAACTAAATCAGGAAATCCATAAACTAAATCAGAAAATGGCAATGCTACTGAAATTAATTTCTTTTTTTCTCTAAATTTCTTTCTTTTTAAATAATCTCTACCTGTTAGAAGATTATACGCAATTCTTAATACAGAACTAAAACGAACTATTTCATCAGCAATAAGACTCATGTTTTAAATCATCTCCAAAAATGCTTCTATTCTTGTAGTAAGTTGACCCCGGATAGCTCTTGAATAATCTCTCTCTAAATTTAAAACTTGAATTCCTTTTTTTTGTAATTTATTTTTCAAATGTGCTGACATAAGAGAAATATGATCACAGAATTTTATGATATGGTTTATTATCCCTATTTTTCTACCTGTCTTCTTTTTATGCTCTTGATAAATCCTTTCAATTTGAGACACTTTATTTTCTAAATAATTTGGTATTGAATGATCTCCAGAAATATTATTTTTAAATCGCTGAACTAATAAATCATACGGATCCTCAATAGAATCTAAAACATCTTCTGTAAAAATTTGAGAATAATAATTATCTCCAATCCACGTGTCTAAGTAAATAATGTTTCCTCCTCCTTCTTCAATTAAATCAATCAGATGATCATTTATAAAGATAGATCCTCCAGTTAACAGAATATCTTTCATATTATTAGAATTTAAAATTTGAGTTTCCTTGTAATTTTGAATATGTGATTCTAAATTAGGAATAAATGAAGGACCATACAGCATAGCACTTTGGAGTATTTTTAGTTTTTCTGATCCTTTAATGGGTAAAAGACTAAATTCTAATAATTTTTTTTTAAAGAAATTATACTTTTTAATACTCTCTTTGAAAACTTCATTCTCTATTTTTATGTCATTGACTTTTTCTAATTGGTTTTTCAGTTCAATTAATTCCAATTTGAAATATTTCAAACTGTTCTCGTTATTAGTATAAGATATATAAAAATTTAAACGAGGAATGTTAAAATATTTAGAAATTATCTCCGAAGCACATATATCGCTCACACAATGATTTGATACAATGAAGTAGTCCACAAAATCCAAAAAATTATATTCAGATGGCTTTAAAGAATATAAACCTATACAAGATTGAGCGAATGCGCAGGTAGAGGGGGGTAAATAATCATGGCTGGCATCCATTAAATCATCATTTCCCGCAAAAATTAATCGTAAAGGGATGAAACCAGCAGCATCTAACAATTCTTCTGGAATATTATCATGAGAAATAAATGCTATTACTTTTTTTCCTTCTTCTTTTTTATCTCTTAAAAATGATGCGTAATCAGATAATAGCTCTAAATTATCCATTTTAATTTTTTATAACTTTGAATTATTAATCAAAAAAGAGTTAATTATTCATAAAATTTATTATAATTAACTAAAACCTAATTTTCCAAAAAAGATTTTGAAATAATTTAACCGTTATTTTGGTCTTGAGCAATTAATGCTGCTCCTATTGCTCCAGTAAGTTGAGCACTACTTTTTCCATTAAGTAGTGGAATTACAATATCAAATCCTAGTTCTTGTTCTAAAAACTTCTTAACAGCTACATTTTTAGCAACTCCACCACAAAAAACTAAAAGAGGAGCAACTCCTATGCGTTTAGCCATTCCTGCAACCCTTTTAGCAATTGACTTATGAATTCCCGCAGCAATATCTTCTTTTTTTGTCCCCTTAGCAAAAAGAGATATAACTTCAGATTCAGCAAAAACTGTGCATGTTGAACTAATTGATGCAGGATTGTTAGAGTTAAGTGCTAAATCTCCAATTTCTTGGATTGGAACTTCAAGGGCTCCAGCCATTACCTCTATAAATCTACCTGTTCCAGCAGCGCATTTATCATTCATCTGGAAATCAATTACGCTCCCCGTTTTCTTAGATATTACAATTGCTTTACTATCTTGACCTCCTATGTCAATTACAGAGTGTGCTTCTGGAAAGAAATATTGAACCCCACGTGCGTGTGCTGTTATTTCTGTAATGCGATCATCTGCAAATGAAACTGTATTTCTTCCATATCCAGTACTCATAACATAAACATCTTCTCTTTCTAGGTTATGTTGTTGTAAAAGCTCATTAAATAAATTATTACCAACACGTTTAAAATCAAAAGTAGATCGTCCTACTCGATAATCTATTATATTTTTATCGTCAAGTAATACTACTTTCGTTTCTAAAGAACCAATGTCGACTCCACATGTCTTCAATTTTATTGTCTCTTTTATATCTAAAAATGCTGATAGGTAAAATGAAAATCAAAAATTAAATTTTGTGTTATGAATTTACCGTAATAAAAATATAGAGATTAAGAGAGTTATAAAGAAAGCAAATGTCATCTGCAGTATATTTTTGATAATGGATTCTTTTGAAACAATACCTAAAAAAATTCCTAGTACTATTATACAAGCAAGAATCAAACAAAAAGAAATGATAAAAATTACAAAATTGGCTGGTGACACAATAAAAAAAGGAATTAAAGGTATCAAGCCTCCTAGAAATGGTGAACCCCCGTTTACACAAGAAACAACTATACTGGCAAAATACTCTGCTTTTTCCTGGAGAGTTCTATTTTTTTTCCTCCCTTTTCTCAATCTTAACTTTAATTTTGGATTAACATTCTTTTTAATTTTAATCAACATTGCTTTTTCAATTTCTTTTATTTCAACTGAATCTTCATTAATTTGATCTTCTTCCTCACTTGTAACTATCACCATAGCTTTTTTCAATTCCTCTTTTATTTTTTTTTGTTCAGCTTTCTCAGAAAGATAAGATCCAGTTAATCCTGACATAAACATAGATATAGAACTCCCAAAACCTGTTAAAATAACAAGGTGACTGTCAATTGAAGTTTCACCATCATTAAGAATTACAGCAAAAAAGCCTAGAAGGATTCCTAAGACAGTTAACATTCCATCGTAAAAATTATTTACAAAATAACGTCTTGCAATTGGCCATAACTTCGTGATTTTTGCATACGTTTTTAGTTTTTCTAACATTTTCTTTATTAATTGAGCACTATCCAGTATAGAATTTCTTCTTTTGTCTATTTAAATTTTATTTTTAAATTAAAGATGTGATTTTGAATTAAAATTTTAAAACACCTAATAAATTTAGATACCAAGTAGGACTGAAACAATTAGAGTTACTACACCTGCAGTAATTAAATGCATAGCATAACGTAGACGTCCACCTCCTGAAATTTGCCCTAAAAAAATACCTAAATAAACAAGCAGACCAGCAAGCACAACATATGAAAATATAAAATGTAATAAAGTTAGAGGTGCCCCAAAGAAAAAAGGTATGAGCGGAAGAGAACTTCCGAGAACTGGAGCCCCACCATCTACTAATGAAGCTACAATTGTAGCAAATTTTTCAGCCTTTTCTAATAATGTCCGAGGTCTTTTTTTATTTTCTTTTTTAAAATTATTTTCTATATTTTTCAATTCCGACTCTTCAGTTTCCTCTTCGATTTCTGCCATGTCCTTCTTCATGTCAATTACTTTTTTCTTTCTTTCAGCTTGCTCGGAAAGAAATGCTCCCCACAACCCACTAATTCCAATTGCAAGAGCTGTTGCAAATCCTGTTATGAGAATATCCTTGGCTTCAAAAGTGGAAGGTTCTACTAAAAATAATATAAAAATCCCACTTACAATTCCCGCGCAAGTCAAAGCACCATCAAAGGCATTATTGAAGAACTTTCTTCTTGCGATTATTCCTAAATCAGACATTTTAGAGTATTCTTTCCACTGCTGCAGTTTTTCATTAATCTTCATTAAGTTGTTTTTTCACCATTTTACTTATGTATATACGCTAAAATAGTAAGATTTTGAATAAAATTCTTTTATTAAAAAGATATCTTCAATTCTTTTAGAATTTATTTATAATTTAAATTAAGAATATATTAAAATTTCTCTGAATACTATAATTTTTATTGATTTAATTTTTAATATTATAAGAATAAATTAAATATTTAAATTGAATTTTCATGAATAAAATAAGAGAAGAAATTATAACAATGCTCATCGAACACTCTAGAATTATTTATTCTGTTTTAAGTGATATGGGTGTTTTTTACAATAGGTGGGCTGAAAATTACGAAAAACACAAATCCTCCCTTGAAAAAAAAAAAAGTAAAATGCAATTAAATGAGGAAGATGCTGATGCTATTAAAATTCAGTTAATTCAAAACTTTTCAGAATCAGGAGCAGGCTTAGGGAATTTTGTAGCCCTAATTTTAAAGATGGATAATATAATTAATTATTCTTTAGAATTTGTGGACATGTTGCCCAAAATTAAAATTGATAGTAAAAAAGATCAAGAGATAATTAATAGATATGATAAATTAATTAACAAAACAATTGAAATGGCTAGTGTATTAAAATCGACAATCAAAAGCTTAAGAGATAAACCAGATGTTGTATTTAAAAATACTACTACTATTCATGAAATTGAAAATGAAATTGACTCAATATATAGGCAATTTTTAGAATATTTATATTCTAATGAAGAGTTAGATATGAGAATTCTCTTACGTGTGAGGGATAGCATACATCTACTGGAAAATCTTGCTGATCGCATTCATGATATTGCTGATGAGATTAGAGTTTTACTATATCAATAACAACTTTTTCTTAAAAAATATATTTTTCATATCTAAATGTCTTTTATGAGAAAATTTATACGCATGTTTTAATTCTTCTCATTCAATAGAATAATTTTTTTAAATAAAAACTAGATGTATTGTATATGAATGGCAAACAAAGATTTTATTTTTATTTAGCAATAGCTCAAGTTATATTAGTATTAGTATTTCTCTTAACTATGAATGGTCTCATAGGATTTGTTAGAGCTCAAACAGAGACATCGTTTGATTATTATAATTCTCCAACAACACCGATTTTAGCAATTTCTGCGGCAATAGCGATCTCAATTTCAGGATTAGCCGCTGCTCATGTCATAAAAACGGTAGGTACAGCTGCGATTTCTGCAATATCAGAAAGAGAAGGCGCATTCGGGAAAGTGGTTGTAATTGTAGCCCTAGGCGAGGCGATCGCGATTTACGGTTTAATCATAGCAATATTATTAGTATTTAATATACCCGCACCTCCATAAGGATTATATTCATATTGATATTTTATTTTTGGTGAATTTTACGAGTGTTATTGTTCCATCTTATGCTTTTACTCTCATCAAGATTAGTTTCTTAAAACAATTAATAATGGATGAGATAGCAATACAAAAGTTGGAAGATATTACTGAAATAAAACAATTTATCGAATCTATAAGTGTATTTTATCCTGGATTAGTGATTGAATCCTATACAATTGAAGATATTGAAAAAGCACTCTTTCATACTTACATTAAGCTAATTGGTAGAATTATATATATTTCCCCAGAAACAATGAGACACTTTTTAAGAAATTATTTAATGAAATATGAAATAATGAATATTAAACGTATTATACTAGGGACAATTCTAGGAATGAGTATTGATGAAAAGTCATCTATGGTAAATCTGTTGGTTGAAAAATATTTAGATAATACCGATTTTATAAAAGAGCTAATTGAAATTCCATCATTAGAAGAAATACAAGCTTTTATGAAACCTACTACCTATAATAAAATAATTAGAGAAGGAATTCTTTATTTTAGGAAAACCAATGAAATTTTTGTTCTAGAATCCTTTTTAGACCAATTATATTATAATAATCTGAAAAGTAAGATAAAATTTTTAACCAAAAAAGAAAAAGTAATGATCTCTCCATTTATCAAATATATTTCAGAGATTTATAATATGAGACTTATATATCGAGGAATTAAAAATAATATTGAAAAAAACCTTTTAATACAACTCGTGATTGATGATTATTTATTTTTGAATAAGAAGAAACTATATGATATGATGAATTTAAAAGATATAAATGAGTTTGTTGATGTTATTTCACAATACTTAAGCACAATAAAAGAATTGAAATCAAGTTTTATCAAGACTTCTATTGATCGAGAACACTTT
>JBHLNL010000125.1:0-10234 GCA_048941605.1 Promethearchaeota archaeon
AACAATTACAGAACTATTTCTGCACCTCATATGATAACAATAATGCTCCAAGGACTCTCTCTAACTGAAAACGATGATCTATTAATATTGGGAGCAAAAAGTGGTTACATTGCAGCTTTAGCACATAAACTAGCGCCCAAGGGAGAGATTATTATTATTGAAGCTAATTCAGAAATTGCGAAAATAACCTCTGAAAACCTTAAGAGATTAAAATTAGATGATAGTATTTCAATAATTGTTAAAAACCCCCTAGAGGGAATGCCAGAATTAAGCCCTTGGCAGAAAATTTTAGTAACTGGTGCAATAGAACAATCAAAGATCCACCCTTTGTTAAAACAACTTGACGAAAATGGAGGTGTTTTATTTGCTCCTATTGGACAAGAATTTGTACAAATGTATACTCAAATTATAAGACAAAATAATGAATATTTTGGCAAAAGACAATTACAAGTCAAATTCTCACCTCTAATTACAAAAGTAGAGCTGGATGAATTAGAATTAATAATGGATTTTGAAGAATCTGAAGCCGTTGATGAATTAAACCAATTAGATGAACATTTACGTAATTCTTCGGCAAAAATAAACATTAAATATACTTCAGATATTCTTGATGAAATAAGTTCTGGAACACATATTAAAATTGAGTCAATAGATAAAGAACAACAAGAGTTAGTTTTAGCATATTTGATGAGTATTGAGTTAATCATTAAAAATTTAAAAAAAGAAGAAAACATTGAAAAATGTTTTAATTATATTGAAAGTATTGAATTAAAACTAGAAGATCTAAAAAAATATAAGAAATTATTTCAAATTAAAATAAAGAGAATGCAAAATATATTAAATCAGATTAGATCATATAACATTGTAAGAAAAGAACTAGAGCATAAAGACATATCAGATGTAGAGATTATTGATAAAAAAATTGAGATAATTAATAAGCAAATTGACCAAATAAACATTTTTTTAGAAATTCTTAAAGAGGATATAGCTCAAGTTAAAATGTTATATTAAAAATCTTAATTGTTATTCTTCCTATTTGATAATCTTCTTTTAAGGTCCTAGAAAACTCAAAACTGCTTTCATAAAAGCGGGTAAATCATCTGGTGTTCTCGATGTTATTAGATTCTTATCTATTACAACTGGAAAATCTTCAAATATTGCACCAGCATTTACCATATCATCTTTAATCGCAAAATAACTAGTTGCTCTACGTCCACTTACAATTTTTGCGGATATTAGAACCCATCCAGCATGGCAAATAGCTGCTACCAATCTTCCTTCTTGGTTGATCTTAGCTACAAAATCTAATACCTCCTTTTCTCTTCTTAAATAATCAGGATTTTTAGTGCCTCCTGGAATAATTACACCATCATAATCATTAGGATTTACTTCCCTTATCAATTTATCAGGTTTGATAGGGTAGCCATGTTTTCCTATTATTTCTCTCCTATGTAAACTTATCAATTCTGTTTCATAACCCGCCTCGTTTAATCGAATACGCGGATAATGTAGTTCTAAATCTTCATATCCATCTGTAGCTAGAATTGCTATTTTCTTTACCATTTTCTTATACTTCCTTGATATATTTTACAAATATTTAATATCATTGAATATTAATATTTTTTAATTTCAAACTATGGTAATCTCCTTTTTTATTTTATAGGTTATAGAATATACATTGAATTAATTATGGGTTCTAATTAAAGTTTAAAAAGCCTACGTATACAACAATGATAGTAATAATTATTAGAAGAAGATTTAAAGGGGTGGGGATTATCCGATTTGGTGTTTTTTTTTTGTAGTTTTCATAAGCTTTACCAAACTTTGGAAGTAATATTAATTTTTCTTCAACCATAGCATTTATTTCTAAAATAACGAAAATTAAAACACTTACTAATAAAGAAGTAAGTGAATCTGATATAAAAGATAGTCCTAAGAAAATTGTTGCCCATGCTGAATATATAGGATGTCTTATTAGTCTAAAAATTCCATATGTAATTAAATTAGTACTGTTATCATCCAATATTTTAATTTTATATAACTTTTTGGCTCTCTTGGCAAAATTTATACCAATTATAATAAATGCAATGCCAAGTAAAGTAAAATAAATCCAATAATATTCAAAATAACTGTAATTATTAGGGAAAAATAGTATTAAGAAACTTGTATTTAGAATTGGTATTGGGATTATTGACAAAGTCCATATTGATGGAAATATTTTGTAATAAATTTTAAGGATTTTTTGTTCTTTGTTGTTTACTTTAAGAAATAAAATCCAATAGACGATAATGTTAAGGATAAACACAATTAATAAAACTATAGTTATTAAGAACATTGCACTAATAAATTTAAAATGTTATTTAATTTATTTTTTTGAATTTTTTTAAATTTAATTCTAATTGAAATCAATTAAATTTATTTCTTAATTTAATAATTTAAATAAAAATAAAGGTAATTCGATTGGAAGAAGAAAAAGAGGAAAATTTGAGTAAGGAAGAACAGGAGCTATTCTATGAAGTTTTATTTAAAAGGATAATGGAGATAATGAGAAAACCAGAAATGGATTTAGATCCTTTTGGTGAGATGATAAATAGATTGTCTATATTAGCAGGAATTTTTAGTTTCAGAGCAATGGTTTCTCTTATTCCAGAACTAATGGCATTTGCTATAAGGTATGGAATGGAAGTTGAAAAAGCATATGAAGAAGAACAGACTGATTTAGAAGAGGATATACAAGGATTTGATGAAGAAGGACAGAAGAAAAGAATGTCAAGAATTCAAAAAGATGTTGATAAACTAAATATATATTTATAAGGTTAAACCAATTTTTGGTATTTTTTTATTTTTTTTTAATATATTGCTCCAAAAAAAGAGAAAAAAATAATATAGTAAATAAATAGATATAAAAAATTAGTCATATTTATTTTTGAATTCCTTTAACTTATTCATTACTTCATCATATAAAGACCCAACAATAATTTTATCGCCATAATTTTTTAATTGTTTAGAATAAGCTAAAATCTGATGTAGAACAGGTCCAGGAGGTAACTCATCTCTACGCCTTTCAAGTATCTCTCCAAAAGCTTGAGCTGTTGGAGCGCGATCAACAGTTTTATATAACTCCATGAATAGATCATGTATCTTTCCAGCTTGAGAATCTTTTACATGAGCACTTGGTGTTTCTGTGCCTGCTTGAGGGGTAGCAGATAAACTTGATGATTCTCCAGCACCTCTTCCTTCAACAATAACAACGGGTTCTGATCGAGGATAATCACCGGCACCAGAGCAACTATAATTAATACTAACAGAAGCACCACCGCTTATCTCAGCAACTCTTACATGTAATTCTGATAAATCACCAACTTGTACTACTTCATGAGTTGCACCAGCAGGAGGAGTGAATTCAGTTAAACTAAAACTAGAAGGAATGATGTCTTTTACTAGCACATTTTCTAATTCAACATCACCTTTGTTTTGAACTCTTACTCCAATACTAAACTCACCTTCACTAAGTCCAGGTTTGATACTTTTAAGGGTTTTTAATTTACGTTTCACATATCTAACTTTTAACTCAGGTTCTTCATCGGGAGTTCTAATAAATGATTTTCCCTCTACTGGACTATTAATCTCAATTTTTACTGGAGTCATATATTTTGTCTCAGTAGGTGGTCGTGGATTTCTTGCTAAAAGAGGATATGAAATTAACATTTGTTTTCCAGGAAGAAATTCGTTCGAAAGATTGAATAATTCGACAAATATTTGGTGTTTATGAGAGAAATCCTGATCACTAGGATCTATCAATATTTTTTGGACAAATTCCTCTCTTGAACTTATGTCAATATCTCCTAATAAGATTTTTATATCCTTAACTGATGGGGGGATAAAATCAATAGGAAGTTCATCTGATAAGAAGAATTTGTTAATCGGAGATGACCCATCATTTACAACATTATTAGTAATTGTCATATCAGTATTAGCATATGCATCTACTTCGGGTGGATTTAGAGTTTTTTCAATTTTAGCACTTAATACATTGTATAGGGTAGATTCTTTTACAATTTCACCAATAACTCTTGGAATCAACACAAACAATGGTGTAAATCCAATTTCAGAACTTAATTCCGGTACATCTTTAGCTTCAACTTGAAAATTAAAATCCCAAGACTCATCAGGATTTAAAACTCGCCCAGGTGTTTGAGAAACTACAGTCTCAGCTCCCGTGGGTATTTTTTGCGATACTTTCACATCTTCGAGTTTTACTTGGAATCCAGATTCATTAATAAACTCTACGTTGCAATCCCACATCCCAGGTTGAGAACTTTCATCTCTATCGATTCCACTCATAGAATCTGTAAGCCCCCTAACTTCAGGATTCATCATTGTCAATTTGAAATTATTTATTAAATAATTGACATTCATAACTCCAAGTTCTTGTGGATTCAATTCTTTTATATTAACTGTAAAGAAAATTTCAAGTTCAGCATTATTTGTTCCGTCTAATGATGTTACTTCCCAGGTAAGCATTCGCTTGCCATTTTCTTCTTTTAAATTTGCTTCCCCAATACTAGGATTTCTCATTTCAATTTCTTGTATAAATGCTGGGATTTCCCTTTTTAGTTTAATATCTAAGATCGGTAAGTTTAAAGGGTTTGTTAAAATAAGTTTTAAACTACATTTATTATCAGTTTTATAGAGAAACACATTATTAGTCTTACCAGAATCTGACTTATCTGTATCAAATATCTCTTTAACTCTTAAAGAAGAATTTTTTAGATCTTTTATTTCATACTCTTTATTAAATTCCTGAGTAGGATTCAATGTTCCAACTGTGAGTTCCTTTGATTCAATGGAAGTATTTACATTTTCTTTAACATTACATATTAAATTCCATAATCTACTTCTTTGTGTTGGATTTTTTACAGTGAGAGTTCCATTACCCGTAATTTCTTTAAGATCTTGCGAGCTATCGAGAACAACACGCTCACGATCGGTTATGTCAATAATTACTAGGTTTTCTGACATTCTCTAATCTTCTCATATATGTATTGTTTAGATATAGAAAAAATATTGTACAAAATTTGTTGTCAAAATTTTACTAAATAATAAAAGTATGCTAATTTAAAGTTATTTAATTCATTTCATATATATATATGAAATTTAAATCATAGTCAGACATTATAATTAAAAATCATAATTAATTGAACAGAAAATACTGTGGTTAACGACAAATTTTGGGAAGTTGTTAAAAATTTTAATATTTTAATGAGAAATGCAATTCAAGGACCAAACTGTTTAAGTGTTTGCCAAGGTGATTGCTGCTCAATTAAAATTAATGTTCCTAAAATATTAGCTGAGGAGTACATTAGACAAGGCTATGCAAAAAAAACAGATTTTATTAGAGGAGATACTTTTAGTTTTAAATTAAGATTTGACGAACAAAAAGGAAAATGTTTCTTATATGATAAAGGAATAAATGGATGTATTGTTCATGATTCCGGGATTAAACCTCCGCAATGTTGGATTTATCCTACGAATTTTACTAATCCAGAAAATAAAGAATTAAGTTGTAAACGAGCTAATGGATGGAGAATAATTGATCCAGATAAAGCAATGGAGGCAGAAAAATTACTTAAATATTACATTTTTCTTTGTCAACTCGAAGCTAAAAAAGAAGTTAAATTACTCCAAGATCGATTAAGGAATATTTCAGCTGAAAATCATTTAAAAGAAGTATTAAAAAAAACTCCACCCAGTCAATTAGCTGGTTTTAGATATACTTGGGATAATTTAAAAACTTTGTCTGCTCAAGGAATATCATTAAAAATGAAACAATTTTGTATGAAATTCAATAAACAGTGCAAAACCAAATATTTAGAATGCAAGAACATTTGTGATAAACTAATTATCAGAATATTAGACTTTTTACAACAAAATATGATTCATTATATACAAAAAAATGGCCCTGATTGTGAAGGAGAGTATCCATTTTTTAAAATCCAGGTATAAGAAAGGAACAAATTTAAGGTACCTCCTGTACTTTAAGTTTAATAAATTCAAAGTTGAGTTTATTAAAAATAAATTATAAAAAAAAGAAATTGTTTTTGTCGATATTTACATCATTGCTTTGATGAAATTTTCTTGATTATGTTCTCTACGTAACATATCTGCTTAAATAATATTCAGATCATTATTCAAATAATATTCAGATCATATTACATCTGTGTGTGTTTATGTCATTAGGAGATAAAAGCTTAAATGAATTAGCGAGAAATGTTTTTGCTGAAAAATATGACTATATTGATGGACCTATACAAAATAAAGGTAAATCTGGAAAATTTTGGACTTTTGATGCTGTTGTGAAGAATAAATTAAATACTTTCGGAATATTTATTCGGGACTGGAAAAGAGAAATTTCTATTACACAATTAAGACAATTGCATAAAGCGTGCATTGATACGAATATTGAAGGTGGAATTATGATTTGTAATGTTATTACTGATTTTTCTCGCGAATATAGCTCCCAATTTGGAATTCAGCTACTTTCAAGAGGACATCTAATTTCGACATTACGAAGAAGAAGGTTCCAGAATGATTTTTAAGAAAACTAATTCTTCTTTATAGAATCATAAAACTATTATTCTTTTCTATGTCTTTTGACATGATAATTACGTTCTTTTCAAATCTTTTTAATTTAAGGTCTCGGGCTTAATTAAGATTTTAAGTAAAATTTATTTTGAAATGTGAATAATTTATAAAGTACAAAAATTAAATAATAAATATATTAAAAGAAAGAAATTCAAACGATTCAATTTTGATATCTGTATATCAATTTAAAGAAGAATTAGAGAACTTTGAACAATTAGAGATAGAAGAAAATGTTCCGTTATTTGAATTATTAAATTCAAATAAAATTCTGCTTTTTGTAGATAAAAAAAATAGCAAAGTTTGGACATGGGAAGGAGCAAACACAAATCCAAGAATGAAATTTATTTCAGCTCAAGCAGCACCACATATAAGAGATACACATGATACGACTTTTACACTCACATCTGTTGATGAGGGTGAAGAAACAGCTGCCTTTAAAATATTAATTGGTCTTATATAAGGTAGTTTTATATTCTCGAGTATTAATTGGATATGTAGATTATAAGAATTAAAGAATCTAGAACTTTGACTTAATCTATTTAATTAAAAAAGAATTGTTTAAAAATGGAATTTTTTAAGGAATCAATTGGTTTAAGAAATAGAAAAGAACGGCCTAAAGGTGAGATTTGTTCTAAGGGAAAATATGAAGAGATCTTAGAAGAAGCAAAAAAGATAGCAAATGAACTTTCGAGAGAAAATGGTATAGTAGGGATAACTCTTTGCGGAGGTCTTAGTAGAGGATATGCTGATGAATTATCTGAAATTGATCTAAATATTTATCTTGAAGATAATGTTTATAATGACTGGATTATTGGTATGGGTCCAGTACCACATGGTGATGCTTTATGGAAGGGAAATTATGTAGATATTGATTTTTTTTCTTTTGAAAAGGAAAAGATAGAGGAGTGGGGATTAATCAAAAAATGGGATGCATCTTATAATGTAATATTGTTTGATCCAGAAGCCAAGATCGAAGCTTTATTCAATAAAAAAGATGTTTTTTCTTCTCAAGAAAAATTTCATTGCCTCTCAAAATCTTTTGAAAAATGTATGTATATTGGGAGCTTAGTTAGCTTGCAATGGATTAATAGGGGTGATCCTATAGCAGCTAATCAACTAATAAGCAATGCATTATCTGGTCTAATTGATCTAGTATTTTTAGCGAATGATGAATATCCTCCTTATGAAAAGTGGGCTTTAAATTATTCTTACTCTCTCAAATGGTTACCTCAAGATTGGAGAAAAAGAATTTCTGAAATCATTCTTACAAAAGAATTATCAATTAAAGAAGCTGAAAGAAGAAGAGATTTATTTATTAAATTATACAAGGATTGCTGGGAGAAAATTGTTGGTAAAGAATCAAGGAATTTGGAATTTATTGATTTTAAAACTCTACAGGAATTACAATATATAGTAGATAATTCACCCGTTTCGATTGAAAAATTTGCAGAGAGTTTTGATATAAAAGACTTATCATATGAACCAATATATAAATTTTCAAATATTACTATTCGAGATGGAAATAAATACATCTCCTTTAATAGAGAAAAATTTATACAAGAAAAGAATGCAGATTTCCCTGAAATATTAGAGTGGAGCAAACTCCTACTTAACAAGTTAAAAATAAAATAAGAGTAGCAAATAAAATTGAAGCAAAAGAAGCATAACTCAAAAGAGGAATACGTATTTGAATTTTATGACGAGGATTATTCAGAATCCTTAGAAGTAGAAGTACCAAAAGTTATAGAAGAATATAATGAAATCAATTTTACAAAAGATTTAAACGATGAACAGCTTAAAATCATTAATAATATTAAAGGACCAATGTTAATTATAGCAGGTGCTGGAAGTGGTAAAACCAGAACAATTACTTATTCAGTTGCTAAGTTATTATTATCAGGATTAAGACCGAACCAAATTATGCTCGTAACTTTCACAAATAAGGCCGCAAATGAAATGGTCAAACGTGTGGAAACACTTCTAGGAAAACGACCAAAAGGTATTTGGGGTGGTACCTTTCATTCGATAGCAAATCGTTTTATTCGAAAATATGCCAAAATCTTAGGCTTAAAAACAAATTATACCATAATGGATGAAACTGATGCACGAACTTTAATGAAACTCTCAATTGAGAGAGCAAATATAAAAGAAATCGAAGAAAGATTTCCAAATTCTAGAATGGCAAAAGATATCTTATCATTTTCTATTAATTGTAACAAATCAATTCGAGATATTGTCCTTTGGAAATACTCTCAATTTGATAGCGAGGATGTTATTAAGAAGTTAGAAGAAGTGTTTAAAATCTATCGAACGAGAAAAGCACAAGACAACTTAGTAGATTTTGATGATTTATTAATATATTGGAATCAGTTATTGGATGAAAGAGCTGTTGCTCAATTAATTGCGAAAAATATAAAATATGTCCTTGTTGATGAATACCAAGACACTAACTACATTCAGGATGAAATTATTTATAAAATAGTAAAACAAAACCCTGAGCAAAACGTTATGGCTGTTGGAGATGATGCGCAAAGTATATATGCATTTCGAGGTGCTAATTTTCAAAACATTCTCAATTTTGAAAAAAAATATAAAAAATGTACAAGACATTCTATAACTTATAATTATAGGAGTAAACCTGAGATTTTGAATTTGGCGAATAACTCAATAGAACATAACAAAAACCAATTCAAAAAATCTATGCGCTCTACACGCTCCAATGGAGTCTTACCATACCAGGTGAACGTAGGAGATGATTTGGATCAAGCAAGGTTTGTTACAAACCAGATTTTAAAATTACGCTCAGATGGTGTAGATTTAAAAGAAATGGCGATATTAGTTAGAGCAGCATCTCATACACTAAGAATAGAACTCGAATTAAGAGCAAAAAACATTCCATATGAAGTAAGAGCAGGAGTTGCTTTTTTTGAACGAGCACATATTAAAGATATGTTAGCACATTTACGAATAATTGAAAATCCTTATGATGAAGTATCATGGTCAAGAATTTTTACTATTATTCAAGGGATAGGAACTTCATCTGGTTCAAAAATATTTGAAGCAATCTCTAATATAGAACATCCGATTGATGCTTTAATAAATAAGATGTTTTATGCCGAAAAATTAAAAGGGTCTCGTATTTCAAAGGAGGGGATAAAAAATTTAATCTCTTATGTTAAAAATCTCATTGGTTTTTCGCCTAATGATAATCCATCAGAAGTAATTAGAGATTTAATAAAAGTTATTGAGGATCATCTAAAGTCAAAGCATGATAATTGGCAAGAACGTATAGAAGATTTAAATCAACTAAGTGTTTATGCCCAAAATTTCCCGACAATACAAAATTTTTTAGAAAATCTAAGTTTAAATCTATCTAATTTAGAATCTAAAACTGTTCATGCAGGAGACCAAACAGAGGAAGAACAACCTTTAATATTATCTACAATACATAGAGCCAAAGGACTAGAATGGAGAGTTGTATTTATTCCTATGTTATGTGAAGATTCATTTCCCTCAAGTAGAACTATAGGAGAGCAAGACGCCATCGAAGAAGAACGCAGAGTATTTTATGTTGCAATAACTCGAGCAA